>NZ_JBTJEQ010000011.1:0-107052 GCF_054456675.1 Jatrophihabitans sp. YIM 134969 | reverse complement strand
CCGCCTTCGGGTTCCACACCGCAACACCACTGATCGCCCTGGCCATGCTCCACCTCGGCGGCCACCGACCCCAACTACCCCGACGGCACCCACACATCAGTCAGTAGACCCAGAATTTCCGCCCACTCGGCGGGTGAGGTGCCCACTCACCGGGGGTGGCCGGGCGTCCACCCGGCGAGCAGCAGCATCTGTCGCACGGCGAGCCGGAGCCGATCGGGGTGGGTGAAGACCTCGGACGGTCCGACCCCGAGGATCTGCCAGCGGTGACCTGTGACGTCCGTGGCGCGGGTCAGGTCCCGTCGCATCCGGTCGAGGCCGGCGTGGAGTTCGCCCTGGTACTCCAGTGCGATCCGGAAGCGGGCGTTGTGCAGATCGGGTTCGGCGACCCAGCCGCCGTGCGCGTCACGCACCACGGTGTTCGGCTCGAACGTCGGCCAGCCCGGCACGATGAGCTCGTACCGCATGTGGCTCTCGGGCCGGGATCGGCTCCGTGCGTCGAGGAGCGGGAGCGCGGCCCGGGCGGCGACAACGCCCCGTTGGCCACGAGTCCTCGCCACCAGGTCCGACAGTTCCGTCGCACTCGTTCCTGCCCGCAGCACACTGTCGCCGAGCGCGACCAACTCGACCGGGCGCAGCCGCACGGCCAGATCGCGCCAGGTGCGGGCTGGGGTGGTCACGCGGACGCCGTCGATCTCGATCACGTCGTGGGCCGGCAGCTCGCGACGTCGTCCGCCCAGCTCCGGACGTCGGGTCCGACTCATCTGTCGACCCCGTCCAGCTGCCGTGTAGGCGACGTGGATCGGCACGGAATCCGACGGCGGTACCCACAGCCCCTCGACCGCCGCCGCGGTGTGCTCGACGAACACACAGTGGGGCGGCAGCGCCAGGGCCACCCGGCGCAGGGTCGCCACCAGGCCGTCGGTCGATGCGTCGCGGTGGATGCCCCAGGCGATGCGCGTTGCGGTCACGTCCCGGAGCTTCGGGAGCGACGAGGTGGCTAGCCAGACCATCCCGCCCGTCTGTGGACGACACGCCGCTCTGTGGACGACCGACCTCACGCGTCCCACCAGCCCCGCCCACCCCAGACCCGATCTGACGAGTGGTGAAAAATCCCGGTGAGTGGTCAGCAAAAGGTGCCCACTCGAAGGGGAAAGTGACCACTCGCCAGATCCGGGGGGCGAGGGTCGTGCGCGAGGCGCCGACAACCGGCGGGGGTCAGGCGGGGCGGAGCAGACCGTTGCGCAGGACAACGGTCGTGAGGGTCTTGTAGCCGACGCTGTCGAAGGCCACGACCAGCTCGTGGTCGTCGACCGACATCACGGTGCCGACGCCCCACGACGGGTGCCGCACGAGGGTTCCGGCGTGGACCTGGAACGAGTCCTTCGAGACCACGGCGGGGACCGGCGGGGTGGCGGGGTGCGGGTGGGCGTCGTTGTCGCAGTTCCCGCACGGTCCGGCGAACTCCTCGCCGAAGTAGCCGAGCAGTTCGACTCGACGGCAGTGGGTGGTCTCGGCGTAGTGGCGCACGGCGTCGATGCGGCTGTCGGCGACCTGCTCGCGGCGGTGGACGGCGGTCTCGACGTCCTCGACACCCTCGGCCGCGAGCAACGACCGCGCGTCGGGCGGGACCACGACACCGTCGGGTGAGACCCGCACGAGTGCCGCCTCGGCCAACTCGTCCACGATCCGTTCGGTGGTGTGCCGGGCGACGCCACTGCTCTGCGCGAGCGCGCCCGGTTCGACCGCGCCGCTGACCGCCAGGAGGGCGTCGACGACGCGCCGCACGTCGGCGTCACCGAGACGCGAGCGCGTGGCGAAGAGCTTCGGCAGTTGCAGCGCGCGCTCGGCGAACACCAGCAGCGCGTGGGCCGGTGCGCCGTCCCGGCCGGCGCGTCCGATCTCCTGGTAGTACTCGTCCAGGCTGCCGGGCGGGCCCGCGTGGACGACGACGCGGACGTCGGGCTTGTCGATGCCCATGCCGAACGCACTGGTGGCGACCACGACGTCGAGCCGTCCCGCCAGGAAAGCGTCCTGGGTCGACGTCCGCTCGGCCACTGGCAACCCGGCGTGGTACGGCTGTGCCGCCAGCGCGCTTTGCCGCAACCGGGCCGCCAGACGCTCGCACGCGGCGTGGCTGGACGCGTACACCAGCGCCGGCGTGGAGAGCGCGAGCGTGGCGGTGACGGCGGCGTCCTCGACGGCTTCGTTGACCTCTGCAACGTTTCCACGCGGGTGGACGACGTGCACGCTCAGCTCGATGTTCGGACGGTCGAAGCCCGACACCACGAGCTCGGGGTCGGTCATCCGCAGTTCGCGGACGATGTCGGCGCGCACGGGCGGCGCCGCGGTGGCGGTGAGGGCGAGGACCGGCGGTCCGCCCAGGTCGTCGATGACGCCGCCGAGGTGAAGGTAGTCGGGTCGGAACTCGTGGCCCCACTCGCTCACCAGGTGCGCCTCGTCGACGGCGAGCAGCGTGACCGGCCGTGAGCTCGTGCGCAGGGCCTCGCGCGTGGTCGGGTTCTCCAACTGTTCGGGGCCGACCAACACGACGTCGAGCTCGCCGTCGCGCCACCGGCGCACGGCCTCGCGGTGGTCGCCGGCACTGGTCGAAGCGTTGACCGCTGCCACCTGCAACAGTCGGCCGTCGGGCTTGCGACGGCCGGTCAACGAGCGCACCTGGTCGTGTTGCAGGGCCACGAGCGGCGAGACGACGACCGTGGTCCCGCCCCGTGCCAGCCCGGCCACCTGGTAGATCGCGCTCTTGCCGCTGCCGGTGGGCAGCACCGCGAGCACGTCGCGCCCGGCGACGACGGCCTCGATCGCCTTGCGCTGCGCCGGCCGGAGGGCGGTCAGACCGAGCAGCTCCCGGGCCAGGGCGTCGAGGTCCGGCTCGGGGATCATGCCCGCAGCCCGTCGAACACGGTGGTCACGAGCGCGGTGGCCAGGGCGTCGGCGTCGTGGTCCACGCCGGGTTTGAGCCACTCGGTGAGGGAGTTGACCGTCCCGAAGAGCAGGCGGGCGGTGACGGCCGGGTCGACGTCCGGTCGCAGGTCGCCGTCGGCGATGGCCTGCCGCACCAGGTCGGCGGCGAGCCGGTCCAACCGGCGCCGCCGGGTCAGGGCGTCACGTTCGACGTCGCTGTTGCCGCGGACCCGCAGCAGCACGGTGACGTAGGGCAGACGTTCCACGAGCACCACGACACTGCCCCGCACCAACGCCACCAACCGGTCGACGGCCGGACCGTCGAGCGCGCGCACCTCGGCGACGACCTGCTCGATGCCGGTGAGCGCGCGGTCGAGGACGTCGGCGAGCAGGGCGTCCTTGCCGGTGATGTGGTGGTAGACGGCCGACTTGCTGATGCCCAACCGGCGGGCGAGATCGTCGATGCTGGTGCCGTCGAAGCCCTGCTCGATGAACAGGGCGACGGCGGCGGCGCGCACGGAGTCCAGGTCGTGTCCGGGGCGGCCCCGACGCCTCGCCGGGGCGGAGGCGGACGCGGCGGTCACGGCGTGCCCGGTTCGCGCAGCGCGGTGCTGCGCCCGCGGAACTCGGCGATGACCTCCTCGCCACGGCGGACCGTGACGTCGTAGACCCCCTGGCGGCCGAACCGGGTGCGTTCGGTGGCCGTGGCCTCGAGGACGTCGCCGCGACGGGCCGGACGCAGGAAGGAGATGTCGCCGCCGGCGGCGACGGTGACCGGGCCACGGCTGTTGCACGCGCAGGCGAAGGCGGTGTCGGCGAGGGTGAACACCAGACCGCCGTGGGCGATCTCGTGGCCGTTGACCATGTCGTCGCGCACGGTCATCCGGGTGCGGGCCGCGCCGTCGCCGTGGTCGACGAGGGTGATCCCGAGCGCGGCCGATGCCCGGTCGGCGGCCATCATGCGGAGGACTGGATCGTCGACGTCCACGGCGGTAGCATAACGTACCGACCGATCGGTCGGTAATTGTGGCGCACGTCGATCCCGGGAGGCTCGGCCCGTGTCGGACAGGTACTTCACCAGCTACGTGCAGGGCAGCTGGCAGGCGCCCACCCCGGCGTCGCCCGAGTCGGGCACGGCGGTGCACGACGCCGTCACCGGCGAGCTCATCGGCCGGGTCTCCACCGAGGGCATCGACCTGGGCGCGGCCCTCGCCCACGCCCGCGAGGTCGGCGGACCGGCCCTGCGTCAGCTGTCGCTCGCCAACCGCGCCGCCCTGCTCAAGGCGATGGGCTCGTACCTGCGCGAGCACCGCGACGAGCTCTACGCGCTGTCCGCACGATCGGGCGCCACCCGGTACGACAGCCGCTTCGACGTCGACGGCGGCATCGGGGTGCTGCTCACCTACGCCAGCAAGGGCAAGCGTGAACTCGCGCCCGAGGGTGTCCTGGTCGACGGCCCGGTCGAACCCCTCGGCAAGGGCGGCACGTTCGTCGCCCGTCACGTCTGGCTGCCGTTGCAGGGTGCGGCGGTCCAGATCAACGCCTTCAACTTCCCGGTGTGGGGTCCGCTGGAGAAGTTCGCGCCCGCCTTCCTCGCCGGGATGCCGAGCGTGGTCAAACCCGCCGAGCAGACCGCGTACGTCACGCACCGGCTCGTCGAGTTGATGATCGAGTCGAACCTGCTGCCGGAGGGATCGCTGCAGCTGCTCACCGGCGGACCGGGTGACCTGCTCGACCACCTCACCGAGCAGGACGTGCTCGGCTTCACCGGATCGGCCAGCACCGCGGCCAAGATCCGGACCCACCCGAACGTCGTGGCCCACGCCGTGCGCGTGACGGCCGAGGCCGACTCGCTCAACTGCTCGATCCTCGGTCCCGACGCCGTCCCGGGCACGCCGGAGTTCGACCTCTACGTCGACGGCGTCGTCACCGAGATGACCGTGAAGGCCGGGCAGAAGTGCACCGCGATCCGTCGCGCGTTCGTGCCGGAACCCCTTGTGGACGACGTCGCGCGCGCCGTGGCCGCCGAGCTCACCGCGGTCACGGTCGGGGCGCCCGGCGCCGACGGTGTGCGCATGGGGGCGTTGGCGAGCCTCGAGCAGCGCGAGGAGTTCCGCCGCTCGCTCAAGGCGTTGACCTCGGTGGCGTCGGTGGTCTTCGGCGATCCGGAGCACGTCGAGGTCGTCGGTGCCGATGCCGCCACGGGTGCGTTCGTCTCCCCGGTGCTGCTGCGCGCCACCGACCCGATCCGCGCCGAACTGCACGAGGTCGAGGCCTTCGGCCCGGCCTGCACGCTCATCCCGTACACCGACGTCGCCTCGGTGGTCGACCTCGCCCGGCGCGGCCGCGGTTCGCTCGCGGGCTCCGTGGTGAGCCACGATCCCGACTTCGTGCGCGAGGTCGTGCTGGGCATCGCCCCGTGGCACGGACGCCTGCTCGTCCTCGACCGCGACGACGCCGGTGAGTCGACGGGCCACGGCTCCCCGTTGCCGCTGCTGGTGCACGGCGGACCCGGTCGCGCCGGTGGCGGCGAAGAGCTCGGTGGAGTGCGCGGCGTCCTGCACCACATGCAGCGCACCGCGGTGCAGGGCTCGCCCGCGGTGCTCGCCGCGATCACCGGCCAGTGGGTCGCGGGAGCCCCGCGTGGGGACGACTCCGTGCACCCGTTCCGCAAGTCGCTCGCCGAGCTGCGGATCGGCGACACCGTGACGGCCGGTCCCCGGACCGTGACCGAGGACGACGTCGCCCACTTCGCCGGGTTCACCGGCGACACCTTCTACGCCCACACCGACGCCGACGCCGCGGCCGCCAACCCGTTCTTCGACGGCAAGGTCGCCCACGGCTACCTGGTGTTGAGCTTCGCCGCGGGCCTGTTCGTCGACCCGGACCCCGGTCCGGTGCTCGCCAACTACGGCCTGGACAACCTCCGGTTCCTCACGCCGACCTACCCCGGTGACGACCTGACCGTGACCCTCACGTGCAAGGAGATCTCGCCGCGCGCGGGCGACTACGGCGAGGTCCGCTGGGACACCGACGTCGTCAACGGCAAGGGCGAGTCCGTCGCCAAGTACGACGTCCTGACCATGGTCGCCAAGCAGTGGCCGCCGGCCACGGAAGGGAGCGGGGCATGACCGCCGTCGCCGACGACCCGCAGCTGCAGCAGCAGTTCGACACCACCATCGAGCACCAGCACCGCGTCGAGCCGCGGGACTGGATGCCCGAGGGTTACCGCAAGACCATGGTCCGACAGATCGCGCAGCACGCGCACTCCGAGATCATCGGCATGCAGCCCGAGGGCAACTGGATCACCCGGGCGCCGTCGCTGCGGCGCAAGGCCGTCCTGCTCGCCAAGGTCCAGGACGAAGCCGGTCACGGCATGTACCTGTACAGCGCCGCGGAGACCCTCGGGGTCGACCGGGCCGACCTCACCGAGATGCTCGTGAACGGCCGGCAGAAGTACTCCTCGATCTTCAACTACCCCACGTTGACCTACGCCGACGTCGGCGTCATCGGCTGGCTGGTCGACGGCGCCGCGATCTGCAACCAGGTGCCGCTGTGCCGCTCCTCCTACGGGCCGTACGCGCGGGCCATGGTCCGCATCTGCAAGGAGGAGTCGTTCCACCAGCGGCAGGGTTACGAGCTGCTGCTGACGATGATGCGCGGCACCGAGGCGCAGCGTGCGATGGTCCAGGACGCCACCAACCGGTTCTGGTGGCCGTCGCTGATGATGTTCGGCCCGCCCGACGACCAGTCGCCCAACACCGAGCAGTCGATGGCGTGGGGCATCAAGCGCCACACGAACGACGAACTGCGCCAGCGCTTCATCGACATGGCGGTGCCGCAGGCCGAGCGTCTCGGCGTCACCCTGCCCGACCCCGACCTGAGGTGGAACGAGGAGCGTGGCCACCACGACTTCGGCGCCATCGACTGGGACGAGTTCATGAGCGTTGTCAAGGGCAACGGTCCGTGCAACACCCAGCGGGTGTCGCACCGCCGCGCAGCTCACGAGGAGGGGCAGTGGGTACGTGACGCTGCCACAGCGCACGCGATGAAGCAGCGCGAGGCGATGGCAGCAGCGGCGCAGACGGATGGAGCGGGGGCGTGACAACACGTGTGGAGCGCGGGGAGGCGGACGGGTTCACCGCCGAAGGTGGCCACGGGGCCGTGCCGACCACCGGCGTCCCCGCCGAGCAGCCGCACCCGGCGCGCTCGCGGTGGCCGCTGTACGAGGTGTTCCTGCGCGGCAAGCGGGGTCTCAACCACGTGCACGTCGGTTCGCTGCACGCGGCGGACGCCCAGATGGCCCTGCACCACGCGCGTGACCTCTACACCCGCCGCAACGAAGGCGTGAGCATCTGGGTGGTGCGCGCCGCCGACATCACCGCCAGCAGCCCGGACGAGAAGGACCCGTTCTTCGCGCCGGCCGGTGACAAGGTCTACCGCCACCCCACCTTCTACGACGTCCCCTCCGACGTCCCCCACATGTAGGACACCCATGACCCACGCAGACGACGAGGACGAGTTCGGCGCGTACCACGCGCTGGGCGAGGACTCCGACGACCACCGGTGGGCGTTCGGCACCGGTTTCGTCGACGCCCTCGAAGGCATCGACACCACCGTGCCGGCAGGCGTCGACGGCGACGCGCTCGCGGCCTACTGCCTCATGCTCGGTGACGACGCCCTGATCTACAGCCACCGCCTCCAGCAGTGGGTCACCCGGATGCCCGAGCTGGAGGAGGAGACGGCGATCGCCAACATCGCCCTCGACCTGCTCGGCCAGGCCCGGATGCTGCTGGCCCGCGCGGGCCGCGCGGACGGCACCGACCGCAGCGAGGACGACTTCGCCTTCCGGCGCGAGGAGAACGTGTTCCGCAACAGCCGCCTGGTCGAACGCCTCGACGTCGACTTCGGTGAGCTCGTGGCGCGGCTGCTCGTCTTCTCCACCCACCGGCTCGCCCTGTTCGACGGGCTGCAGCACTCCGCCGACCCGGTGCTCGCGGCGATCGCGGCCAAGGGTGTCAAGGAGCTGACGTACCACCGCGACTACGCCGCCCAGTGGGTCGTGCGCCTCGGCGACGGCACCGAGGAGTCGCACCGCCGCGTGCAGGCGGGGCTCGACGTCGTGTGGCCGCTCGTCGACGAGCTGTTCGTGGCGCACCCGGTGGAGGAGTCCCTGCCCGAGGTGGCGGTCGACGTCACCGCGCTGCGGGCCGAGACCGACATCGTGCTCGACACCGTCTTCGCCACCGCCGGTCTCGACCGTCCGCAGGCCGCCCCCATGGCCATGGTGCGGGGCCGCAACGGCCGCGACGGCGTGCACACCGAAGCCCTGGGCTACGTGCTGGCCGAGCTGCAGAGCGTGGCTCGCGCCCACCCGGACGCGACGTGGTGACCGCCACGGCCACCCGGGCGTGGGAGGTCGCCGCGGCCGTTCCCGATCCCGAACTGCCCATGGTCACCCTGGCCGACCTCGGGATCCTGCGCGACGTCGAGGAATCCGCCGACGGGCACGTGGTTGTCACCATCACCCCGACCTACTCGGGCTGCCCCGCCATGCGCGAGATCGCCCACGACCTGCGGCACCGGCTGGTCGAGGCGGGCTACGGGGACGTCGACGTCCGCCACCGGCTCGCGCCCGCGTGGACCACCGACTGGATCACCGCCGGCGGCCGGGCCAAGCTCGCCGCGGCCGGCATCGCGCCGCCCTCGGCCGCCCCCGCTCGCACCGGCCCGGTGCCGTTGACCCTCACCCCGGTGCGCCACGCCGTGGCCTGCCCACGGTGCGGTTCGGTCGACACCACCGAGACCTCCCGCTTCAGCGCGACCGCCTGCAAGGCCCTCCACCGCTGCGGTTCCTGCGCCGAGCCGTTCGAGTACGTGAAAGAGATCTGATGACGACCACCCACGACCCCGCCGTGCGCCGCGCCTTCCACCCCCTGCGGGTCGCAGCCGTGGAGGCGCTCACCGACGACGCCGTGGCCGTCACGTTCAGCGTCCCCGCCGAGCTCGCCGACCTGTTCGCGTTCGCGCCCGGCCAGTCGCTCACGGTCAGACGGGGCGAGGAACGCCGGTCGTACTCGATCTGCGCCCCGGCCGGGCGCCCGCCCCGCATCGGGGTGCGGGAGGTGCCCGGCGGGGCGGTGTCCGGCTGGTTGATCCACGAGGTCCGGGCCGGCGACACGCTCGAGGTGCAGGCGCCGACCGGGTCCTTCACCACCGACGTCACCGTCGCGGGCGACCACGTCATGCTCGCGGCGGGCTCGGGCATCACGCCCGTCCTCTCGCTCGCGGCCTCGGTGCTGGAGGGCGACCCCGACAGCACGGTCACCCTGCTCTACGGCAACCGGCGCAGCGACTCGGTCATGTTCGCCGACGAGGTCGCCGACCTCAAGGACGCCCACCCGGCGCGGATGCGGCTGGTGCACGTGCTCTCCCGCGAGGCGCAGGAGGTCGATCTCTACACGGGTCGCCTCGACGCCGACAAGCTGCGATCGTTGCTGCCAGCAACGGTGGAGGCCGACGCCGTCGACCACTGGTGGTTGTGCGGCCCGTTCGGCATGGTCACCGACGCCGTCGGGGTGCTCACCGCCGCGGGGGTCGACGACCGCCGGATCCACCGCGAGTTGTTCTACGTCGGCGACGACCCGCCCGAGCAGGTCGTCCACGACGACGGCCCGGCGCTCGAGGGTGCCGAGGTCACCGTGGTGCTCGACGGCCGGTCCTCCTCGGTCACCGTCCCCGGCGACGTGTCCGTGCTCGACGCCGCCCAGAAGGTGCGCCCGGACCTGCCGTTCGCCTGCAAGGGCGGGGTGTGCGGAACCTGCCGGGCGTTGGTCACCGAGGGCGAGGTGCGAATGCGCCGCAACTACGCGCTCGAGGCGAGTGAGGTCGAACAGGGCTACGTGCTGACCTGCCAGGCCCTGCCGGTCAGCGACCGGGTGACCGTCGACTACGACAGCTGACCAGGATCACCTGTCGCGGGTGGCTTCCTCGCGCACGCGGTGAGGGACCCGCAGCAACCGGATCGACGTGACCAGCACCAGGCCGCCGACGATGTTGCCGAACGACGACCACGCGAGCGCGCCGAGCGTGTCGAGCACGGTGTAGTCCACCTGGCCCGCGAACAGCCCGCCGGTCATGAGGATGGTGTCGAGGACGGCGTGGAACAGCTGCGCCCCGACCAGGACGAACGACATGAGGACGGCCGGCACGATCTGCACGCCGAGCTGGTCGGTCGCGTGCTGCATCCGGGTCAGCAGCGTGATGACGACCCCGGCGAGGACCGCGAGCGCGAAGCTCTCGAACGAGACGCCGAGGTCCGCGTAGTGCGTTCCGGACTCGCGCACGGTCGGACGGATCGAGGGCACGCCCGCCACGACCAGGCCGACCATGATGATCCCGCCCGCGAGGTTGGTCACGAGCGTCACGACCCACAGCCGGATCAGCTGCAGGACGCTGCCGTGCCGTGCGACCACGGCCGTCACGGGCACGAGGAAGTTCTCGGTGAACAGCTCGCTGCGGGCCATCAGCAGCGCCACGAACCCGACGGTGAACGCCAGCGCCCCCAGCAGGGAGCTGCCGGTCTCGTGCTCCACGACCAGGTAGGCGAGGATCCCGACGCCGACGTCGACGCCACCGAGGAAGCCCGTCGCGACCAGGGGCAGCAGGGGCCGGTCCAGGCGTTCCTGCCCCTCCGTGACCAGGCGCTCGAACGCGAGCTCGACCTCGTCGTCGGTGCGGTCACCCGGATCCGGGGCGAGGCTGCCCGAGCCCGCGGAGTTGTCGCTCACCGGGACACGACCGCGGGGAACGGGGCGTCGAGCACCGCGGCCAGGCGGCCGGTCGGCCCGGTGCCGGTGAGGACGTCGACGGTGAAGTCGGAGGCCAGGCTGGTGAAGGTGCGACCGTGGCGCAACATGGCGTGCTTGCCGCCCTCGACCCGCACGTAGGTGACGTCGGTCGTCGACTCCAGACGCTCCGCCACCGCCAACGACGCCTGCGGGCTGGCGATCCGGTCGCGGTCGCCGTGCACGATGAGGACGCGACGGCCCTCGAGGCCACCGGTCTGGACGTCGGTGTCGTAGAGCCACGGGGCGAGCGCGACCACCGACCGCACCGGACCGGAGTCGCCGGACAGCAGCGCCGCCCGGCCGCCGAGGGAGTGCCCGACGAGCCCGACCGGGAGCTCACCGAGACGCGCCTGCACCTCGCCGAGCGCCCAGCGCACGTCGGCCACCGGTGTGTGGCGGCTGTCCCACCCGCGGACGCTGTTGAGCAGGCGGAACACCGCCAGCCGGCCCTTGCCCGCCCGGGCGATCCGCCGGGCGATCGGCACCATGCGCAGCACCGACAGCTGGGTCGGGCTCACCATGACCTGGCCGCCGCGGTTGCCGCCGCCGTGCAGGACCAGGACGACGCCGACCGGGTCCCGGGGGACCTTCACGTCGACCAACCGCGGGGAGTAGTTCACCTGGTGGACATGCCCATCCGACACCGGCGCGACGCGTGGCCGCGCCCTCAGTCGTCCTGTCGTCGGAACAGCAGGATGTCGAGGTACTTCTGGCCGTACGGGGTGAACTGCTGTTCCTCCCGCACGTAGCTGCTGTCGTCCTCCACGCGGTCGGCGTGCCGGGCGTAGGCGCGCATGAGGACGACGACGACCACGAAGCCGACGGCCATGCCGATCCAGAGCACCACCCCTCCAGTGTGCGCTCCGGCGGCGCTGACCGCCGGGTGGCTCAGGACGGGCGCGGACCGGCGTCGGCGACGACGTCGAGCAGCGGGGTGCCGTTCGGGTCGGTGACCCAGGTCGACAGGTACCAGTCGACATCGGCGAGATTGGCCGGCGGCGAGCACCGGAACGTGACGGTGTGGGTGCCCCGGCGCAGCGTGACCGGGGCACTGCGCCGCACCGGCGGGTCGAGCGTGAAGTACTTGATCGGCGGGTTGCCGGTGACGTCGGCGTCGGGCACGGGGTCGCCGTCGACCGCGATCGCGACCTCGCCGCCCGCGACGTACGCGAACGCGACCTCCCGGTCGTCGGTGAGCGTGATCGTGGTCAGGGCGGTGCCGACCGTCGACACGTCGAGCGGGGCGTTGTCCCAGACCCGGAAGCGGACGTTGACCCGCTGGGCCAGGCTGCCGAAGTCGATGTCGGTCGGGTCGATCGCCCAGCTGGTCCAGCCGGTCACCTCGCCGGCTGCGTTGTCGACCCGCACCCACCACGACGGCAGCGCCGGGTCGAGGACCGCGCTGACGTGGCGGCGGGCGACCTCGAACTCGCCCCACCGCACCGTGACCTCCACCGACCAGCGCGCCGGGTGCAGCGTCCCGTCCCACGGGAACGGGGCGTCGAGGACGAGCTCGGTCCCGGCCACGTCGGTGCGCGGGACCTCCACGGTCTCGACCCGGCCGTCGCGCTCGAGGGTCCAACGGGCGTCGACCTCGGCGAGGGGGCCGTGCTCGGGTGCGGCGACCACGACGCGGCCGAGGGTCACCACCGCCTCGTCCGGTGTCGTGTACTCCAGCACCTGCACGGCCGGGCCGCCGAGGCGCGCCACCCCGAGGGCCCGCGCGGGGGAGTCGAGCGGCAGGTCGAGCACGGCGGCCACCGGGTCGGAGTCACTACCGGTCACCACGGCGAGCTCGGCCGCCCGCACCTGGGAGTCGTGGTCGGAGCCGACCAGCGAGAGATCGGAGCGGCAGGACACGTCGACGGTGAAGGCGTCGGCGGTGCGCGGCACGGGCACGGTCAGCACGGTGTCCTCCCAGGTCCACCCCGCGGCCGGCGCGTCGTCGAGGACGACGGCGGCGGGTTCGACGACGAACGGCAGCCGGATCGTGTACGAGCGTTCGATGCCGGGTGCAACGGTCAGCACAGCTCGCGAGGGGTCGGGCATCGCGAGCGTGAGGTCGGTCCACCGTCCGGTCTCGGCGTCGGTGGACTCGCCGTCGTCGTCGTAGACCCGGGCGGTGCCGTCGTGGGCGCCCGCGCCGAGGAAAACCTCCAGCGTCAGGTGTTCCGGGGTCTGCGTCGTCGGCGTCACCCGTGCGAGCGGGAGGATCGTCCCGGGGCGCACGAACTGCGGGATCCGGTCCAGCGGCACACCGAGCCGCACCCACCGCGGGCCGGTGAACGATTCACCGGTCCCGCGCTCGATCCAGACACCCTCGGGCAACCACACGTCGGCGTCGGCGAGCCCGGTGGTGGTGTCCATCGGCCGCACGACCGGGGCGACCAGCAGGTCCGGCCCGAGCAGGTACTGCGAGCGGGCGAGGTAGGAGCCGTCGTGCTCGGGGTCGATCCACGCCGTGGGGCGCACGAGCGACGCGCCGGTGTCGACGGACGTCCGCGCCGCCGTGTAGAGGTAGGGCAGCAGCTCGTACCGCAAGCGGAACGCCTCACGCGTGAGGTCCTCGACCTCCTCGCCGAACGCCCAGGGCCGACGGTCGGACTCCTCCTGGTTGTTGCTGTGCAGCCGCAGCACCGGGCTCACGGCGCCGAACTGGACCCACCGCACGTAGAGCTCCGGGTCGTCGGGGCCGCTGTGGCCGCCGATGTCGTGGCTCCACCAGCCGTAGGCGACGTTCGCGCCCGCGGCGGTGTAGCGGGGCTGAAACGCGAGCGCACCCCACAGGGCGAACGAATCACCCGAGAAACCCACGGGATACCGGTGGCTACCGAGTCCGCCCCACCGGCTGAAGTCGACCGGGCGTCGTCCGGCGCGGCGGTGCATGTCCTCGAAGTGGAGGTGGTTCAGCCACGTGAGGGGGTCCATCCCGCGGACGCCGGTGGTGCGGCCCTGCTGCCAGTCCATCCACCAGAAGTCGACACCGTCGTCCTCGAGCGGGTGGTGGAGCAACTCCAGGTAGTTGCGGACGAACTCGCGGTCGGTGATGTCGAAGGGCACCGGATCGCCGGTCTCGGGGTTGATGTCCATGCGCTCGGCGAACTCGGGGTAGGCCGTCTCGAAGCTCTGCACGCCCTGTGCAGGGTGCAGGTTGAGCGTGGTCTTCAGGCCGCGGGAGTGCAGCCAGGCGAGGAACTCCGGCGGGTCGGGGAACAGGTCCCGGTTCCAGGTGTAGCCGGTCCAGCCGTCGGGCAGGTGCCAGTCCATGTCGATGACGACGACGTCGAGCGGGAAGTCCCGCGCCGCGAACTCCTCGACCAACGCACGCAGTTCGGGCTCGGTGTACGCGTGGTACCGCGACCACCACGCCCCGAGGACGAAGCGGGGGATCATCGCCGGCCGGCCACCGAAGCGGGTGTAGTCGGCCACCGCGTCGCCGTAGGCGTGGCCGTAGCCGAAGAAGTACCAGTCCAGGACGCCCGTCTCGCGCTCGGTCGGCCAGCCGGTCGAGTCGAACACCGCCAGGTCGCTGTCGTCGTGCAGCGCCCACCCACTGCGACTGACCAGACCGGGTTCGAGCACGGCGTCGCCGCGGCAGTCGTCGACCGTGCGCCGGGCGCCGCCGAGGTTCGCGTGGTCGACGACGCCGGGGTGCCAGGTGGTGGCGACGTCGCCGCGGAGCTCGACCGAGAGGTTGCCGGCGTGGAACGGACGGCCGTCGTCGGTGTACCGCAGCAGCAGGTCGCCGGTGTCGACGGTCGTGGTGGCGCCGTCGGTGGCCGCGGTGAACTCCGGCACGGGGCCGCGCCGGACCGGGAACGCGTAGCTGGCCCGGTCCTCGAACGGCTGCCCGCCCGTCCACTCCAGGCGGATCAGCCGGGAGGTGAGCACGGTGAAGCGGGCGGGTCCGGCCGTCACCACGGCGGCGGGGTCGGCGACCGGCTCACCGCGGAAGCGGATCCGGTCCAGCGTGTCGTCGGCCATGGGTTGCAGCCTGTCACGATGGGCGGGTGACGTGGACCGCGCCGGGGGGACCCGAGGTCGAGGGCCCGACGACCGGGCCGGAGCGCCCCCTGCTGGCGGGGTACCTCGCGTGGCAACGGGCGAAGCTGCTGCACGCCTGCGCCGGGCTCACCGGTGAGCAGCTGGCCACGGCCTCGTGCCCGCCCTCGACCCTCACGCTGCTCGGGTTGGTCCGGCACCTCGCCAAGGTGGAGCGGACGTGGTGGCGGATCCGGCTGGCGGGCGAGGACGTGGCCCCGCTCTTCCCGCCGGGCACCGATGACGACTTCGACCTCCTCGACCCCGCCCGCGCGCCGTTCGAGTTCGACGTGCTGCACGCCGAGTGGGCCGCGGCCGACGCCGTGGCCGCCCGCCACGACCTCGACGACGAGTTCGACTCGAAGGGCGACACGATGTCGGTGCGGATGCTCCACGTCCACCTCATCGGGGAGTACGCGCAGCACAACGGCCACGCCGACCTGCTGCGCGAACGCGTCTTATCCTCGCGGGGGTGACGACGACGTCGGCGGGTCCCGACCACGCGGCCGCGCTGCAGCAGGCCCTGCCGGACAGCACGTTCGTGACCGACGCCGACGTGCTGGCCTCGTTGGCGCACGACGACGCGGAGTGGGCGCCGGTCGGGCGTCCGGCGGCCGCGCTGCGCGCCCGGTCGACGGCCGAGGTGCAGGCGGCGGTGCGTGCGTGTGCGCAGGCGCGGATCCCGGTCGTGACGCGCGGGGCCGGCACGGGACTCTCGGGCGGTGCGAACGCGGTCGACGGCTGCCTGGTGCTCGACGTGTCACGGATGGACCGGGTGCTGGAGATCGACACCGACGACCTGGTCGCGGTCGTCGAGCCCGGCGTGGTCAACGACGACCTCAAGGCCGCGGTGGCCGAGCACGGGCTCTGGTACCCGCCCGACCCCGCGAGCGCGCCGTGGTCGACGATCGGCGGCAACGTCGCGACCAACGCCGGCGGCCTGTGCTGCGTGAAGTACGGCGTCACCCGCGAGTACGTCCTCGGGTTGGAGGCCGTGGTGGGCGGGCCCGCGGGGGAGTACGGCACCCGCGTGCGGCTGGGCCGGCGCACCGCCAAGGGCGTGGCGGGTTACGACCTCACGGGTCTGTTCGTCGGCTCCGAGGGCACGTTCGGCGTGGTCACCCAGGTGACGCTGAAACTGCGACCGGCGCCGCTCGACGCGCCCCGCACCGTGATCGGTGCCTTCGACTCGTTGGTCGACGCCGGCAACGCCGTGGCCCTGGCGACCAGGGAACGGTTGCAGCCTGCAGCACTCGAACTGCTCGACCGCGCGTGCCTCACCGCCGTCGAGGAGTGGAAGCACCTGGGGCTCGAGGCCAGCGCGGCGGCGCTGCTGCTCGCCCGCATCGACTCGCCGGGGGCGTGGGGTGAGCAGGAGGCAGCCGCGACGGCCGACGTGTTCCGACGGTCCGGCGCAGCGTGGGTGGAGCAGTCGACCGACGCCGCCGAGGCCGAGGCGTTGTTCGCGGCGCGTCGGCTCGCCTACCCCGCGTTGGAACGGCTGGGGCCGGTGCTGACGGAGGACGTGTGCGTCCCCCGTTCGAAGGTGCCCGCGATGCTCGCCGCGACGGAGGAGATCGGCCGTCGTCACGGGGTGCAGTTGGCGACGATCGCCCACGCCGGCGACGGCAACCTGCACCCGCTGCTCATCACCCCGCCGGACGACGACACTGCGCGGGCCGCGGCCGAGGCGGCCTTCGAGGACATCCTCGCCGCGGCGATCGGGATGGGCGGGACGGTGAGCGGCGAGCACGGCATCGGGTTGCTGAAACGCCGTGGCATGCAGGACGAACTCGATGCGGGTGCACTGGCGATGCAGCGGGCGGTCAAGGCGGCGCTGGACCCGCTCGACCTGTTCAACCCGGGCAAGGTCGTGGGGGACGCGTGAGCCCGCGTCGTCGGCCGAGCCGGTGCGGAGCGCCGTTGTCGGGGGCGGCGGCTAGCGTCCGCGACCATGAGCATCGCCCGCACGTTCTGGGAGGCACTGGAGGCCCGCGACTGGCCGGCGTTCGGCGCCACCGTGACCGACGACGTCGTGGCGTGGTGGCCGCAGTCGCGCGAGCGAGTGCGCGGTCGCGACGCACTGGTGCGGTTCATGGCCGAGTTCCCGGGCGACTGGCACCTGCGGGTCGAGCGCGAACACGCTGACGCATCGGGGGCGGCCACCTTGATCGACTTCACGGTCGACGGTGAAACGGTTCAGGGTGCAACGTTCTTCGATCTCGACCACACCGGTCGCATCACCGGTTTCACCGAGTTCTGGCCCGATCCGTACGAACCGCCGCCCGGCCGGGCGCACCTGGTCGAACACGTCGCTCGCTGATCCGCGCGTTCTCACGCCCCCGCGCGTGACGAATCCCACCCCGGCGCGGTGCCCCGGGGCGGCGACGGCACCATGGAAGGGCCTGCCGGCTCCGCTCCAACCCCTGCGCGTGCTCCATCGATCCAAACCGGAGGTCGAGCTGTGCCACCGACGCGGGCGAACCTCGCCTACCCCCGCCGTGACACCCGTCCTGTCGCGGACGACGTCAAGATCCTGAACTGGGCTCGCAACGCCGCCCTGGCCCCGCGCGAACGGGTGCAGACCCCGTGGTCCGAGGCCGAGGTCCAGAACGTCCTTGCGTCCGGGTCCGACCCGGTCCGCGCCATCGGCACCCGGATGTCCCCGGGGCGCCTGCTCGACCTCGGCGGGACGAACGGCACCCTGCTGGACCTGCGTCACCTGCGTGGACCGGTCGAGGTCACCGCCGACACCGCGACCTTCGGTGGCGCGACGCCGCTCCAGGAGGTCTACGACGTCCTCTCGGCGAGGGGACGGATGCTGCCGTCGTCGCCCGGCGTCATCGCCGAACAGACCCTCGCCGGTGCCCTCTCGACCGGCACCCACGGTCAGGGTCTGCGGCAGGGCATCGTGGCCGACTCCGTGCTCGCCGTCCGGGTCGTGAGCGCCGACGGCGAGGTGCGGGTGTTCGACCGCGACCATCCGTGGTTCCCGGCCGTCCAGCTCGGGCTGGGCACGCTCGGGGTCACCACGCAGGTCACGGTGCGCACCGTGCCGTCACCGGTCTACACGTGCCGCAAGACCGCTGTCGGCGCGGGCGGGCTGGAGTACGACATCGTCGCGTGGAACCGCGACCACGAGCTGGTGAAGGCCTGGTGGTTCCCCGACCAGGACCAGGTACAGCTGTGGGCGGCCCGCGAGGCGGACGCGGAGGAGGTGGCCCGCTACCGAGCCGCGGGGAGTGGGTTGCTCGAGCACGCCGGTACCACGGACACCATGAACGCGACGGTGGACCAGCACCTCGAACACCTGCGGGACGACACCGGGATCGTCGACACCGACGGCAAGCCGTACCGCACGGTGCAACGGTTCCGCGACTTCACCGACGTCACCGGCGACATCTACCAGGTGTTCTGCCGCGGTATCGCCACCCCGCAGATCAACGTGGAGATCGGTGTCCCGCTGTCGCGCGCCGGCGAGGTCGTGGCAGCGATCAAGGAGTGGCACGCACGGACGCGTCCGCACCTGCACTACCCGATCATCCTGCGCTGCACCGGGCCGTCGGGGGCCTGGCTGAGCCCCTCGCACGAGGAGGCGACCTGCTACTTCGGGTTCGTCGTCTACTACGCCGACGACGGCTCGCTCTCCCGCGAGGGTGAGGACTTCCTGCGCGCCGTCGAACGGGTCCTGGCCGAGCACGGCGGACGTCCGCACTGGGGCAAGTACTTCGACGAGTCGCTCTACGACTGGTCGGCGCTCTACCCCGCGTGGGACCGGTTCCGCGCGGTGCGTGATGCGCTCGACCCGGGCCGCCGCTTCGCCAACGCCTTCACCTCGGGGTTGTTCGACGGCGGGGAGCGAGCGTGAACGCTTGGGTCACGCTGCTCACCCAGCCGAACTACCTCGCCGGCGTGCGCACACTGCGCGCCTCGCTGACGGAGTCCGGCAGCACCGCGCCGCTCGTCGTCATGGTCACCGACGGCATCGACGCCGACAGCCGCGCGCTGCTGGAGCGCGAGGGCTGCCTGGTCCGGCCGGTCGAGCCGGTGCGCCCGCGCCCGGATCTGCCCGACCACTACGCCAACGCCCGCTTCGCCGAGGTCTGGACCAAGCTCGCGGTGTGGCGCCTGGTCGAGTACGACCGGGTGGTCTTCCTCGACGCCGACATGCTCGTGGTCCGCGGCATGGACGAGTTGTTCACCCTCGAGCTGCCGACCGGTGGCATCGCCGCGTGCCACGCCTGCCGGTGCAACCCGAACCGCATCCCGAGCTACCCCGCGGACTGGGTGCCGGCGAACTGCTTCTACACCTACTGCCGCGACGCCCGACAGACCACCGAACCCGGCGTGGAGAACCACCTCAACGGTGGCCTGCTCGTGCTGACACCCGACGACGCGGTGTACGAGGACATGCTGGCCCGGCTGGCCGAGGTCGACGACCTCTCGGCGTTCCCCTTCGCCGAGCAGGACTTCCTCGACGCTTACCACCGCGACACCTGGCGGCCGCTGCCGTACGTCTACAACACCCTGAAGACGTTGCGGTTCCAGCACCCGCAGATGTGGGACGCCGACGCGGTGAAGAACATCCACTACATCATCGACAAGCCGTGGCAGCACCACCCCGATCCGGACGACAAGTACTTCGACGTCGAGACATTGTGGTGGGATGTCGCGCTCCGGGCCGGCACCGCGCCCGAACTCTCCGTGAGCTGAGGCCCCGCGAACTCAGCCCTCCGGGTCCTCCCCGACCAGGCCGTCGACGTTCTCGCGGAGGAGGTCGGCGTGCCCGACGTGCCGGGCGTACTCCTCGACGAGATCCATGAGGATCCGCGGCATGTTCGGCGACTCCCCGCTGCCCGACACGTAGGCGCCGAGGTGGTCCATGCCGCCTTCGGCCAGGGCGCCGGCGGTGATGACGCGGGACTTCTCGACCGCGGAGGTCCACATCGCCATGAGGTCCTCGGGGGAGTCGTCCGCGGCCGTCCGCCACTCCCACTCCGGGTCGGCGTCGAAGTCGACGGTGTCCCACGGCGGGCCGGGGGGACGGTTGAACAACATCTGCGAGAAGTGGAAGTCCTCGACGAGCGCGAGGTGCTTCAGCAGGCCGCCGAGCGTCATGGTCGAGGGCCCGAGCGTCTTGCGCATCCCCTCGGCGTCGAGCCCGCCGCACTTCCACGCGACGTAGGACCGCAGCCGCTCGAGCTCACCGACCACGGCCGCCTGCTCGTCCCCGGCGATGGGTGGTTCGACGTCAGCCATGGCCACGACGCTAGGACAGTCCACCGACGACGTCACGCGTGCTCAGATCCGTGTCGGCAGCTACCGGCGCCTCGTCCGCCGCGCATCAGTGATGCGTCTGAGGCGTCATGGCACGAGAAACGGATCAGTGATGCCGCCCGGGGGTCCAGTAGTTCGCTCGTTGGGCGGCGCGGATGCGTTCACAGGAACGCGACGGCGCGGCAGGATGTGCCCCGTGACAGGGCTTCCCGAACCCCAGCCGGTGCTCACGCCGCTCACCGAGGCGGCCGTCTTCCTGGTGCTCACCGTCGCACCCGGCGGCGAGGACCAGGTGCGCGACGTGCTGGGTGACCTCGGCGCGGCGATCAGGACCGTCGGGTTCCGGGTGCCGGAAGGTGAGCTGGCGTGCGTGTTGGGCATCGGGTCCGCGCTGTGGAGCCGGTTGTTCGACGGGCCGCGGCCGCGCGAACTGCACCCGTTCCAGCCGCTGCGGGGCGCCACGCACACCGCGCCGTCGACACCCGGCGACCTGTTCGTGCACCTGCGGGCCAAGCGCATGGACCTGTGCTTCGAGTTGGCGCGGCAGTTGCGGGAGCGGTTCGGACCGGCGGCGCAGGTCGTCGACGAGACCCACGGGTTCAAGTACTTCGACGAGCGTGACCTGCTCGGGTTCGTCGACGGCACCGAGAGTCCCCAGGGTGGGCACGCGCTGCGGGCTGCGATCGTCGGCGACGAGGACCCGGCGTTCGCCGGCGGGAGCTACGCCGTGGCCCAGAAGTACCTGCACGACCTCGCGGCGTGGAACGCGCTGCCGGTGACCGAGCAGGAACGCGCGATCGGACGCAGCAAGCTGGAGAACATCGAGCAGGACGACGACGTCAAGGCCTCGAACTCCCACCTCGTGCTCAACGTCATCGAGGACGACGACGGCAACCAGCTGCAGATCGTCCGCGACAACATGCCGTTCGGCCACGTCGGTGACGACGAGTACGGGACCTTCTTCATCAGCTACGCGGCCCGGGTCTCGACCACGGAGACCATGCTGCGGCGGATGTTCATCGGCGTACCCGAGGGCAACCACGACCGCATCCTCGACTTCTCCCGGGCGGTCACGGGCGGGCTCTTCTTCTGCCCCAGTGCCGACTTCTTCGACGACCTGCCGCCCCTGCCTTCGGAGTGATCCGCCGAGCCGGTTGACGGTACGCAAGTGTAAGTGCATGCTTACCGTTCGTGAGCACTGACCGAGCAGGCGACAGCTTCGACGCCCTGGGCGACAGCACCCGGCGCGCGATCGTCGACCTGCTCGCCCGGCGGCCGCACGCCGTGGGGGAACTCGCCGACGTCCTGCCGGTGAGCCGGCCCGCCGTCTCGCAGCACCTCAAGGTGCTCAAGGACGCCGGGCTGGTCGACGAGCAGCCCGCCGGCACCCGCCGGATCTACCGGCTGCAACCCGCCGGGGTGGCCGCGATGCGCGACCAGCTCGACTCCTACTGGCGCGACGCCCTGGCCCAGTTCGCCGAGCTGGCCGACGCCGCCGACCCGATCGAGACCGACGATCCCGCCGAACCCGAGGAGCAGCACCCGTGACCACCACCGAGACCACCTCCGTCCGCCGCGAGGTCACCGTCGCGACCACGCCCGCGGAGGCCTTCCAGCTGTTCACCGCGCGCTTCGACGAGGTCAAGCCGCCCGACCACACGCTGCTCGACGCGCCGCTCGCCTCGACCACGCTCGAACCGCACGTCGGCGGGTGGATCGTCGACCGCGGCACCGACGGCAGCGAGTGCCGCTGGGCCCGCATCCTCGCCTTCGACCCGCCGCACCGGCTGGTGTTCAGCTGGCGGATCGGCCCGGACTGGAGGCTGGTCGTCGACGACGCGAACGCCAGCGAGGTCGAGGTCACGTTCACCGACGTCGGGGGTGGCCGCACGCAGGTCGTGCTCGAGCAGCGCCACCTCGAGCGGCACGGACCCGGCTGGGACTCGCTGCCGGGAGCGCTCGGCTCCGAGAACGGCTGGCCGCTCTACCTCCAGCGTCTCGAGGCCCTGACCGCCGCGGTGTAGACAAGAAGGGTGACGCAGACGCCCGGGAACCAGTCGCCTCTCCGCTTCGGCTACAAGGCCTCCGCCGAGCAGTTCGCCCCGCGCGCACTGGTCGAGTTCGCCGTCGAGGCGGAGCGGGTCGGGCTGGACTCGGTGTGGGTGAGCGACCACTACCAGCCGTGGCGCCACGAAGGTGGTCACGCTCCGTTCTCGCTGTCGTGGCTCGCCGCCGTGGGGGAGCGGACCGAGCGGGTGCTGCTCGGGACGTCGGTGCTGACCGCCACGTTCCGCTACAACCCGGCCGTCATCGCCCAGGCGTTCGCGACCCTCGACTGCCTCTACCCCGAGCGGATGATCCTCGGCCTGGGAACCGGCGAGGCGCTCAACGAGACCTCGGTGACCGGCGTCGAGTGGCCGGACTTCAAGGGCCGCTTCGCGCGGCTGCGTGAGGCCGTCCGCCTGATGCGGCAGCTCTGGACCGAGGACAACGTCGACTTCGACGGCGAGTTCTACAAGGTGCACGGTGCAACGGTCTACGACAAGCCGTCGAAGCCGGTGCCGGTCTACATCGCGGCCGGCGGCCCGGTGGTGGCCAAGTACGCCGGCCGCGCGGGTGACGGCTTCATCTGCACCTCCGGCAAGGGCATGGAGCTCTACACCGACAAGCTGCTGCCGGCCGTCGCCGAGGGTGCCGAGGCCGCCGAGCGCGACCCGGCCTCGATCGACACCACCATCGAGATCAAGATCAGCTACGACCGCGACCACCAGCAGGCGCTGGAGAACTGCCGCTTCTGGGCGCCGCTGTCGCTGACCCAGGAGCAGAAGCACTCGGTCGACTCGCCGGCCGAGATGGAACGCCTCGCCGACGAACTGCCCATCGAGCAGGTCGCGAAGCGGTGGATCGTCGCGTCGACCCCCGACGAGGCCATGGCCCAGATCCAGCCCTACGTCGACGCCGGCCTGCGCCACCTGGTCTTCCACGGCCCCGGTCACGACCAGTCGCGCTTCCTGCAGCAGTTCAGCGAGGACGTCCTCCCCGCCCTCCGGGCCCTCTAGGAACTGCCGAATCCTGTGTACTCCTGCGGCCCCAGGCTGCAAGAAGACACAGAATCCGGTTCAAGCCAGGCCGCGGACGGCGCGTAGCGGGGGGCGGTGGCCGAGGACGACGCCGACCATGTCGAGTGTCTGACGGGTCTCCCGCACGTTGTGGGCGCGGAACACCCGGGCGCCCCAGGCCGAGGTCAACGACGTCACGGCCAGGGTGCCGGTGAGGCGCTGGTCGACGGGCAGGTCGAGCGTCTCGCCGACGAAGTCCTTGTTCGACAGCGACATCAGCACGGGCCAGCCGGTCGCGACGAGTTCGGGGACGGCGCGGGTCACGGCCAGCGAGTGATAGGTGTTCTTGGCGAAGTCGTGGCCCGGGTCGATGACGATCCGGCTCGGGTCCACCCCGACCCCGACCGCGTGGTCGGCGAGGCCGGTGAGTCCGGTGAGGACGTCGGCGACGACGTCGGGGTACTGCACGCGGTGCGGCCGCGTGCGCGGCGCGACGCCGCCGGCGTGGGTGCAGACCAGGCCCTTGTCGAGTTCGGCCGCGACCACAGCGAGCTCCGGGTCCCAGCCGCCCCAGGCGTCGTTGAAGACGTCGGCGCCGGCTTCCGCCGCGGCCCGGCCGACGTCGGCCCGCCAGGTGTCGACGCTGATGACCAGATCGGGGAACTCGGCCCGGACGAGCGCGACGAAGCCCGCGGTGCGCTCGATCTCCTCGGCGACGGGGATCTCCTCGCCCGGCGCGGCCTTGATCGCCCCGATGTCGATCATGTCGGCGCCCTCGGCCACGACGGTCCGCACCCGCGCCAGCGCGGCGTCGGCGGCGAACGTCGCGCCCTGGTCGTAGAACGAGTCGGTCGTGCGGTTGACGATCGCCATCACCACCCGGTCGGTGGCGCCGAACGTCCGCGCACCCCAGCGCAGGTCGGTCACGCGTCCACCGTAGGTGGGGCGATCAGGGGGTCGACGACGGCCAGCACCTTCGCCTCCAGCCGGGCGATCCAGTCGGCGCCCTCCCGCTCACTCGCGCCGGTCGGATCGCCGAGCACGCCGTTGGGGCTCACCGCGCGCACCCCACCCTCGCGCAGGGCGGGCAGCAGGTCCGCGACGGGCGTGGTGACCCCCGCCTCCGCCTGGTCGGTGCGGACCAGTTCGGGGTGCAGGTGCAGCAGCATCGAGGTCTCCGCCCGCCCGGCGTGGGCGTCCATCCCGGCCAGCCCGAGGTGCACGACCTCGAGGCGCCGACCCTCGTAGCGGCACCGCTCGGCGGCCTGCCGCAACGCGTCGGCGTTGCCGCCGTGCCCGTTGACGACGACCACGGCGTCCCAGTCGGCCGACGCGTACCGGACCAGTTCCACCACCACGGTGCACAGCGCTCCGGTCCCGATCGACACCGTGCCGGGGAAGCCCTCGTGCTCCCCGCTCGCTCCGAACGGGACCGCGGGTGCCAGGCCGACGGCGGGCCGGGCGGCGTGGACGCGGGAGGCCACGCCCTCGGCCACGAAGGTGTCGGTGGCGAGCGGCAGGTGCGGGCCGTGTTGCTCGAGCGACCCGGTCGGGACGAGCAGCACCCGACGCTCCGACCCGGCCACCTCCGGCCAGGTGGCGCGGCGCAGCGGCCTCACGCGCGGGTCCTTCCGCGCACGCGCGGCAGCAACGGCGCGATCCGCCGGGCACGGGCCGCACCCTCCAGTACGCCGACCGAGTACGCCAGATCGTCGAGCAGCCGGCTCACCACGACAGCCGGCAGGTCGCGCGTACCGAGGCTCTCGTCGCGCCGGGCCCGACGGACGATGTCGAGCAGGCCGGTCGCGGCGACCAGCGCCAACACCCGCCGCCGTTTCGGCGAGATGATGCACAGTGCAACGGTCAACGGCCACCACGGCCGCAGGGCGAAGCGCCCAAAGGACACCGCGGCGATGCCCTGGCCGTATGCCGCGAGGCGCAGGGCGTCCGCGGCGGGCAGGGACCGCAGCGTGCGCGGCGCCACCGCGACCGAGGCGGCGGCGCCGGCGACCGCCAGCCACGGCCGGACGGCGATCCCCAGCAGCCACGGGACGATCGAGAAGACCGAGACGTCGGCGTGACGGACCACGCCGGGGTGACGCGCGTCGAGCAGGGCCGCGCCGCTGCCGTAGAAGCGACGGCGCTGCAGCACGGCGCGCAGCGACGGTCGCGGTGCGTGCCACACCGCCACCGAGGGCACGTACCGCACCACGCCTTCCTCGCGCAGCCGCCACACCAGGTCGACGTCCTCGGCCACCGGCATGGCCGCGTCGAACCCGCCGATCCGTTCGAAGGCCGACCGGTCGACCAGCAACACCGCGGTCGGCAGGTAGCCGACCGGGCCCCCGGGCACGACGTCCGCCGGCACCGGTCCGAGGTCGAGACCGCCCGCGAACCGTTCGACCTGGCCGCCGAGACCTCGTGACGCCCGGCTCCGGACGCGCGGACCCACGGCGACGACCGCCGGATCGGCCCGGGCCGCGGCCAGCAGCTGGCCCAGCCAGCCGGGTTCGGGATCGACGTCGGCGTCGACGAAGGCGACCCACGTCGTCGTCGCCCGGGCGGCGCCGGCGTTGCGGGCCGCGGCCGGGCCGGTGGGCGTCGGGTTCCGCAGCACGACGAACCCGTTACGGCACGCCACCGCCCCGTCCGCGAGCAGTGCATCCTGCAACGGTTCCGGTGAGCCGTCGTCGACGACGACGACCGGTACGCCGTCGGGGACGGCAGCCAGCACGGCGGCGACCGGCCCGGGGGCCGAGAGGGCGGGGATGACGACCGTGACGTCGTCGACCGCGGTGTCGTCGACGTCGGGCGGCGGTGGCAGGAGCAGGCCGTAGCGCACCAGCCGGTCGGTCAGGATCGTGAGGCCGGGTGGCGGGGGTGCGGTCGTCCCGAGCAGGTCGGCGAGCCCGCGCGCGCCCTCGGGCGACAGCCGTACGACCCGGAACGGGGCACCGCCGGCCAGTCGGTCGTCGCGCAACCGCAGCACGCCCGGGGCGAGCGACCACGGCCGGCCGGACGAACGGGCGCGGGTGGCCTCGGTCATCCGGTGAAGCCGCCGTCGACCGCCACCGCCGTCCCGGTCACCGCGCTGGCGGCGTCGGAGCAGAGATAGCCGACGGCGGCGGCGATCTCGGTCGGGTCGAGCAACCGCCCGAGACGTTGGTGCACGGCGAAGTCCTCGACCGAGTCCAGGCCGTAGACCTCTGCGGTGCGCTGCAGCAGGTCGGTGCGGGTGCTGCCCGGCATCACCGCGTTGGCTGTCACCCCGTGCGGCGCGAGGTCGGCGGCCAGCGCGCGGATGTAGCCGAGCGCGGCGTGCTTGCTGGCGACGTACGAGGCGAGCAACGGCAACCCGCGGGTACCGGCCGACGACACGACGGCGACGAAGCGGCCCCGGCGGGGCTCGGGCGCGGCCAGCAGGCGCGGCACGGCGGCGCGGGCCAGGTTGACCACGCCGTGCAGGTTGACGGCGAGGTCGAGCTCGAAGTCGTCCGGGTCCTGCTCCCACGCCGGTCCCTGCCCCGCCATGAGTCCGGCCACCGCGACCGCCGCCCGCAACGGCCGGTCGCCGGCGGCGTCGACGAGTGCGGCGACCGAGGCCGCGTCACGCACGTCGCACGTGACGGCCGCGACCTCGGCGCCGATGTCCCGGCACCGGGCGGCGCTGCGGTCGAGCGCCCCGCCGTCGGCCAGGCGGTAGCGCAGGCCCGGCACGGTGTCGGTGAACGGCACGTCGCCGAGCACGAGGTCCCACCCGGCGAGCGCGAGTTCGACCGCGACCGCCGCGCCGATGCCCCGGGCCGCGCCGGTGACGACGGCGAGCGGCCGGTCGAGCGACGCCGCCGTCACGTCAGCCCCGGGAAGCCGTCGGCGAGTTGCCCCAACGCGTCGTCGAGCATGGCCGCGAGCTCGGCGTCCGGGTGCAGCAGCCACTGCTCGTACGCCGCCAGCGTGGCGCCGAGGGCGGTGTGTCCGACGGTGACCGGGAGCAGGTCCGCGGCGGCCGCACCCGTGCGCGCCGCGACGAACGAGGCGATGACCTCGCGCCACTGCACGAAGCGCAGCGTCGAGCTGGCGAACAGCGTGGGCACCTGCAGGATCAGGCTCATC
The DNA here is from genome assembly GCF_054456675.1 of Jatrophihabitans sp. YIM 134969. NCBI lineage: Bacteria > Bacillati > Actinomycetota > Actinomycetes > Jatrophihabitantales > Jatrophihabitantaceae > Jatrophihabitans > Jatrophihabitans sp. YIM 134969. The sequence goes on along the minus strand of NZ_JBTJEQ010000011.1, from coordinate 79,790 downwards.
CGCTCACGGTGTGCGGGGACCTGCTCCGACGGCAGGAAGTTGAAGTCGACGACGGCGCGCCGCACCGCCTGCAGGACGGGGTCGCCGGGAGGGACGGCGTCGAACCAGGCACGGAACCGGTCGAGTTCGGCGTCGAAGTCACCCCAGACCAGGTCGGTCTTCGACGCGTAGTACCGGAAGAACGTCCGCCGGGCGATGCCCGCGGCCGACGCGATGTCGTCGACGGCGGTGTCGTCGAAGCCGCGTTCGGCGAACAGGGCGAACGCCACCTGCTCGAGCTCGGCCCGGGAGGTCGACGGGCGTCGTCCCACCCGCGCGCGGGTGTCGAGCGCGTCGGCCGTCACCCCGCGAGTCTCGCAGACGGCCGCCGCTGTCAGCTGAGGTTGGCCGGGTCCTCGATCCGCGCGGCGTTGCCGTCGCCGCTGTGCCGGTGGACCGCGGTCACGACCCACAGCAGGACGCCGATCCCGAGCAGCACGCCGGCGGTCTTGTACTGCGCGACGTCACGCTCGACCAGCGGCGAGACCAGGTACAGGCACACCAGCGCGCCCAGCACCGGGATGAAGGTCGGGGCCTTGAAGTGCGGGTGCTCGACGTGGTCGCGGCGCAGGACCAACACGGCCACGTTGACCACGGTGAACACCGCCAGCAGCAGCAGCGAGGTCGTCCCCGACAGCGCCGGCACTCCCGTGATGAACGAGACCAGGCCGAAGCCGAGCAGCGTCGTGAACACGATCGCGACCCACGGCGTGCGACGGCCGGGGTGCACGCGGCCGAGGACCTTCGGTACGACGCGTTCGTTCGACAGGCCGTACACCAGCCGACTGGCCATGAGCATGTTGATGAGCGCGGTGTTGGAGACGGCGAACATCGTGACGAACGCGAAGATCCACAACGGGAACCAGGACGCGCCGGCCTCGACGACCTGCAGCAGCGGGGTCGACCCCTCCGAGAGCTGGTCGAGCGGGACCAGCGCCACCGCGATGATGCCGACCAGGATGTAGATGGTGCCGGTGATCGCGAGGCCGGCCAGCATCATCTTCGGGAAGATCTTCCCGGGGTTGCGGGTCTCCTCGGCCATGTTGACCGAGTCCTCGAAGCCGACGAGGGCGAAGAACGCCAGCGCCGTCGCGCTGCCGACCGCCGTGAAGACCCCGGCGCCGTCGGGGGTCTCGAACTTCGTGACGGCCGACCAGTCACCGTCGCCGCTGCCGAGCGCGATGGCGCCGATGACCAGGATGAACACCAGCCCGGACAACTCGATGAGGGTCAGCACGACGTTGGTCTTCACGCTCTCGCCCACGCCGCGGAAGTTGATCAACGCGACCACCACGAGGAACCCGAGTGCGGCCAGGGTCAGCCCGATGCCGTCCTCCAGCGTCAGGCCGAAGCCGTCCGCGAGGTTGGTGGCGAACGCGCGGGCGGCGGTCGACGCCGAGGTGATCCCGCTCGACAGCACCGTGAACGCCACCATGAAGGTGACGAAGTGGATGCCGAACGCCTTGTGGGTGTAGAGCGCGGCTCCGGCCGCCTGCGGGTACTTGGTCACCAGTTCGAGGTAGCTGCACGCGGTGAGCAGTGCGACGAGGAACGCGCAGCCGAACGGGATCCAGACCGCGCCGCCGACCTCGCCCGCGACCGTCCCGGTGAGGGCGTAGATGCCGGTGCCGAGGATGTCGCCGACGATGAACAGCAACAGCAGGCCCGGACCGAGGACCCGTTGGAGCTCGGGCTCGCGGGAACTCGCGTCGGACTGCGTGGTGGTCACGGGCGTCGACATGCGGTTTACGTTTCCCGTACATATGTGCCGTTTGGCTGTGCGTCACCTGGGAATGTGACTGCAGCGCGAGAGGGCCACCGGACAACTAGAGTCCCCTCCGCCCGGGGTTCGTCCCCCCGTGCCGGGCGGCGGTCGGAGGCAGGCGTGGAGCAGGGGCAGGCACTCGTGCCGCCGGTGCTTCCGGCGCGCCTCGGCGAGGTCGAGTCCTCTTTGCAGGAACTCGCCGCGCTCGCCGCCGGGTCGGTCGGTCTCACCCACGCCCGGATCGTCCGCACGGACGGTGTCGCCGTCACCGGCACCACCGACGCGCTCGGCCTCCCCCACCCGACCGGCTCCGACCCGCTCGTCGTCGCCGACACCACCGCCGACCCGTCGACCGCCGACCTGCCGGCGGTGACGTCCGGTGACGTCGGTGCGTACGTCGGCGTGCCGGTCATCGGGCCGAGAGGTGCGGTGCGCGCGGTGCTCGAGGTCCACGGCCCGCACCCGCGGGTGCTGCCCCCGGACGCCATCGCCCGCCTGCAACGGTTCGCGGCGCTGCTCGCCACCGGCCTCGACAGCCTCGAGCACTACGACGAACTCGAGGGCGACCGACAGCGGTGGGAGCTCGCCGTGTCCGCCGGCGGGATCGGCAGTTTCGACTGGGACCTGGTCACCAACCGCCTCGACTGGGACGACCGGCTCATGGAGCTGTTCGGCTACGACGCCGACGACTTCGTCCCGCACATCGACAGCTTCACGGCGCGGCTGCACCCCGAGGACGTCCCGCCGACCGAGGCGATCATCGCCGAGGCCATCGCCGTCAGTGGTCGCTACCGGGCCGAGTACCGCGTCGTCCGGCCCGACGGCACCGTGCGGTGGGCGGCGGCGCGGGGTCAGGTCATCCGCGACGTCGACGGGCGTCCGGTGCGGATGCTCGGTGTGGCGTTCGACGTCACCGAGGCCCACCAGGCCAGGAGCATGGTGCAACGCACCCGGGACCGACTCAGCCTGCTCGCGGCGGTGAGCTCGGCGCTGGGCGACCACCGCAACCCCGAGCGGGCCGTCAGCAGGCTGGCCTCGGTCCTGGTGCCGCGGCTCGCGGACTACTGCATCGTGTCGCTGGTCGGGGAGGACGGGAAGCTGCGCGACGTCGGCAGCCACCACCCGAGCCGCGACCGCGACCTGCTGCTCGGGCAGTACGCCGAGCACCGGCTGCGGTCGTTGGCGCCGTCGTCGTGGGTCCTGCGTGCGGCGTCGACCGGCCGCATCACCGTGGTCCCGTACCCGTCGTGGGAGAACCTGCTGCCGGCGTTGGGTGATCCGGTCGCGCGGGCCGCGCTCACCGAACTCGGCCCGGCCTTCGTGATCTGCGTGCCGCTGCGCATCCGCGACCAGGTGCTCGGGGTCGTCACCCTGTTCAACGACCTCGACACCGGCCCGTTCGGCGCCACCGACCAGCAGGTCGCGGCCGAGGTGGCCGCGCGGGCCGCCGTCGCGCTCGACGCGGCCCGTTCGTTCGGTCGGCAACGCCGGATCGCCGAGGCCTTGCAGCGCAGTCTGCTCACCGCCCCCGCGGTCGGGCGGCCGTGGGAGATCGCCGTTCGGTACGTCGCCTCGGTCGACGACCTGCAGGTCGGCGGCGACTGGTACGACGCGTTCCCGCTGCCCGACGGCTCGCTGGTCGTCACGGTCGGCGACGTCATGGGCCACGACTCGTCGGCCGCCGCGCGGATGGGGCAGCTGCGTTCGCTGCTGCGTGGGGTCTACGTCGCCGGCTCGCCGTCGCCCGCGCGGGCGTTGGAGCTCGCCGACGAGGCCATGACGCGCTACGCGCTGCCGGGTTCAGCCACGGCGATCGTGGCGCACCTGAGGTCGAAGGCAGACGGCACCGTCGACGTCGAGATGTCGGTCGCCGGGCACCCGCCGCCCGTGCTGGTCGGCGGCCCGGACGGCACCCGCACCGCGTCGGTGGTCACCGACCCGCCGATCGGTGTGCGCGCCGGCACGCGCCGCTCGGTGCAGTTCTCCCTGCAGTGCGGCGAGACCCTGCTCGGCTACACCGACGGACTCATCGAGCGCCGGGACGAGGACATCGACGTGGGCATCGAGCGCCTGCGCCTCGCCGCCGAGGCCGCCGGCCCGGACCCCGAGTCGCTGCTCGGCAGCGTCCTCGCCACGCTCGCCGGCCACCGGGCGGACGACGACGTGGCGATGCTGGCCGTGCGCTGCCCACCCGGGGCGGCGGGCGGCGCCTGACGTCCCAGTCTCGTTCTCGACGTGGCGTGCCTGCTGACGGTGTGAGTTTGGTGGTCCGGACGAAGGGTGGGGCGGTAGTTCCGGCCTGTCGATGAGAGGTCTGGATGCTGCGATGACGTCCTGACCGAGGTGGAGGTGCCGCGGTTGGCATCGCTTGGTGACCTTGCGGTAGCGACCAGCCCCGATCGGCGACGACCGCAGCCATCCCCCAACTCATCGGCGTCGCCGTCACACGGAACCAGAGCGTGAGCAGCACGAGCCGGCACGACCAGTTCCGCCGCGCACACCCGAGCGCCTGGCGATCGGCAACGGGCACCACTAGAAGGGTGGGTCGCCGGGCTCGGGTTCGGGGATCGGGAGTTTCGCCGCGGGTTTGCGGTGCTGCCCGCCGGCGGGATCGGTCCAGATGCTGGAGTTGTCGTCGGGGTCGCGTTCGTGCGACCAGCCGCCTTCGTGTTTGAGGCGGTGGTGACGCCGACACAGGGCGTCGAGGCACTTCTCCCGGGTCTGGCAGCCCTTGTCCCAGTCGTGGCGGTGGTCGAGGTCGCAGGTCACGGCCGGTCGGTCGCAGGTGGGGAACCGGCAGTACTGGTCGCGGGCGATGACGAAGTCTTCGAGGTTCCGCGGCGGGCTGTACGTCTTGCGGCCGTAGTCGAGCAGTTGGCCGCTGGCGGGGTCGGTGAGGATCCGTCGCCAGGTAGCGCAGGAGTCGTAGGCGATCCGGCGGACGGTGGCGGCGTCGATCACGCCGTGACCGTGCAGGAACCCGGGGAGGTCATCGAGGCCCATCAGGGTGGTCCAGCCGACGACCACCTGGATCTCCGGACGCTGCCCGTGCATCCGCGGCGCGGTCGCGAGGTCAGTGCCGGGTTCAGTGCTGGGCTCGTTGCTGGGTTCGGCGCTGGTGTCGACGGTGGTGGGGTGCAGCGGCCGCAGCAGGAGTGCGGCCAGGGCGTCGGCGCGACAGTTGGCGAGGGTGCGGTCGTCGCCGGGGGCGTTGCGGGCCTTCGACGAACGGGCGTGCGCGTCGATGGTCTTCGCGACCGCCTGACCCTGCTCGGCCGGCAGCAACGCCCACAGGCTGCACATGCCGTCGGCTTCGGCCCGGATCCGCACGTCGCGTTCCCGACGCCGGGCCCGGTTACGGGCCTTCGCCCCTTCCGGGTCGTGCTTGATGATCGCGGCCTGCAACGCCCGCTCCAACTGCGACGGAGTCCGCCACCCCGGGTCGTCGACGACCTCACGCTCCACGGTGCGACCCACCTCGGGTTCGACGACCCGCAACGCGTTCGCCGCAACCCGGGCGTGGTGCACCCCGATGGCACCGATCCGCAGCTGCGCCGAGATCGCCGGGGCGACCTCGACCAAGGTGACCGCCTGCATCATCCGGTGATACGCCGACGTGCCCGCCACACCGAGAGCCAGGCCGAGTTGTTCCGCCCACCATTTCCCGGCGTCACCGTCGGGCTCGCCACCGTCGGCGGGGGCGGCGTGGTCGCGGTAGGCGGCGGCCATGACGTCGTTCTGGTGGGCGGTGCAGAACGCGATCATCCGTTCCCACCCGGCCACCGACGCGACCCGTTCCTCGTCGTCGAACCCAAGGGGATCCAGAGCGAGAAGCGCGCGCAACAGGTCGGGCGAGGGAACCATCTCGTCGACCGCGACCATGGTTCGATTCTATATCGAACGACCACGCGTTGCAAGAGAATCAGTCGATGAAATCGAGCAATTCTGGTCGCGGCGCACGAGACATTACCGCCACCAGCGAGTGGCAAACGATCCCGAGGCAACCCCTCGCGCTTCTTGTAGGAGCCTGTCCTTGCGAAAGGAGAACCGCCGCCCACCCGCAGAACCCAGGCCGAGCGAAGACCCGCCGCGCACCTCGTAGGTAGCCGGCACTTTCGAAGCGAGAACCGCCACCCGCGAGCGCGGGTCAGCACCGGCGGAAGTCCACGCGCTTTCGTAGGAGCCGCCGTTGCGAAACGGGAACCGCCACACGCGAGCGGGAACCAGCACGGGCGGGTGGCCACGCGCTTCCCGTAGGAGCCCGTCCTTCCGAAACGAGAACTGCTAGCCGCGACGCGGACGAACACCTCGCGAGACCCACGGTATTTTCCCAGGCGCGCGTTCTTGGCGCGAAAGCAGAACCGCCACCCACAAGCGCGGTCAACACCGAGCGAAACTCACCGCGGATCCCGTCGGAGCCAGCGCTGATGCGACGGAGGCAGGAACGGCTCTGGGTCCAAGTCCACGAACGCTGCCGTGACCGCGCGCGGGGGCCAGGATCGCATCATGCGCCGAGCCGCTGGTCGTCGTGTTCCTCGCCCCGCTCCTGCTGGCCGGCTGCGGGGTCGACGGCAGCAACGAGCCCGATCCGGGTCCCGACCCTGCCCCGTTCGCCGTTTCCGGTAAGCGCCTTCTCGACGGCGGCCCCGGCCCAGCGACCGACGCCGCGGGGCCGACGGGCCTCACAACGCCTTGAGGATGTCGTCCACGCGCGCTTTCGCATCGCCGAAGAGCATCTCGGTGTTGTCGCGGAAGAACAGCGGATTCTGCACGCCTGCGTAACCGGACGCCATCGACCGCTTGAACACGATGACGTTCTTCGCCTCCCACACCCGCAACACCGGCATGCCGGCGATGGGGGAGGTGGGGTCCTCCGCGGCGGACGGGTTGACGGTGTCGTTGGCACCGATCACCAGGACGACGTCGGTGGCGGCGAGGTCGTCGTTGATCTCGTCCATCTCGAGCACGATGTCGTACGGGACCTTCGCCTCGGCGAGCAGCACGTTCATGTGGCCGGGCAGGCGCCCGGCGACCGGGTGGATGCCGAAGCGGACGTCGACACCGCGTTCGCGCAGCCGGCGGACGAGGTCGGCGACCGGGTACTGCGCCTGCGCGACGGCCATGCCGTAGCCGGGGGTGATGACGACCGATGTTGCATCCCGCAACAGTTCTGCGGCGCCCGGGGCGTCGATCTCCCGGTGCTCGCCGTAGTCGGTGTCGGCGGCGGGGCCGGCCTCGATGCCGAACCCGCCGGCGATGACCGAGATGAACGACCGGTTCATCGCCTGGCACATGATGTACGACAGGTACGCACCGGAAGACCCGACCAGGGCGCCGGTCACGATGAGCAGGTCGTTGTTCAGCAGGAAACCCGAGGCCGCGGCGGCCCAGCCGGAGTAGCTGTTGAGCATCGACACCACGACCGGCATGTCACCGCCGCCGATCGAGGCCACCAGGTGCCAGCCCAGCGCCAGCGCCACCGCGGTGACGGCGACCAGCAGCGGCAGGTTCGGCGAGTGCACGAAGAACGCCGTCAGCACCACGAACGCGACCAGGGCGCCGATGTTCAGCAGGTTCTTGCCCGGCAGCATGAGCGGCGAGGACTTCACCCGCCCCGACAACTTCAGGTAGGCCACGATGGAACCGGTGAAGGTGACGGCCCCGATGAAGATCCCGATGAACACCTCGGCGTGGTGGATCCGCAGCAGCGAACCGGCCACCTCGGTCTGGGTCGGGTTGTCCTCGACCGCGAAGTAGCCGTCCCAGCCCACGAGCACGGCCGCGAGCCCGACGAAGCTGTGCAGCAACGCGATGAGCTCGGGCATGCCGGTCATCTCGACGACCCTGGCCCGCCACAACCCGATCGCGGCCCCGATGGCCACGGCGACGACGAGCAGCACGACGGCGACGGCCTCGGCGTCGCGGGTGGCGAGGCCGATGGTCGCGGCGAGGGCGATCACCATGCCGGCGATGCCGAACACCACGCCCTGCCGTGCGGTCTCGTGCTTGGACAACCCCGCGAGCGACAGGATGAACAGCAGGGCCGCGACGATGTACGCGGCCTCGGCGATCGCGGCGGCGCTCACCGGCCACCTCGACTGATCGGGTCACGGGAGAACATCGCCAGCATGCGGCGGGTCACGGCGAACCCGCCGACGATGTTGATCGACGCCAGCAGGATCGCGACGAACGACATGATGCGGATGGCCGTCTGACCGCTGTCGTGGTTCTCGCCGATCTGCAGCAACGCGCCGACCACGATGATCCCGGAGATCGCGTTGGTCACCGACATCAACGGCGTGTGCAGCGCGTGGTGGACCTTGCCGATCACGTAGTAGCCGATGACCACCGCGAGCACCAGCACGGTGACGTGTTCGGGGATCGGTTGCGGAGCGAAGGCCGTCAGCAGCCACAGCAGCACCACGCCGACCCCGACCACGGCGAGCTTGACCCACGCCGGGCGTTCCGCCTTCGCCGCGACGACCGGTGCGGCGGCGGGCGCGGCGGCCTTCGGTGCGGCGGACACCTGGACCGGCGGTGGTGGCCAGAGCTTCTCGCCGTCGCGGACCACGGTGATGCCGCGCTGCACGACGTCGTCGAGGTCGAGCACCACCTGCCCGTCCTTGCCCGGTGTCAGCAGCGCCATGAGGTTGACCAGGTTGGTGCCGTACAGCTGCGAGGCCTGCGCGGGCAGGCGCCCGGCCAGGTCGGTGTAGCCGATGATCGTCACGCCGTTCGCGGTGTGGACGACCTCACCGGGGACCGTGCCGGCGACGTTGCCGCCCTGCGCCGCTGCCATGTCGACGACCACCGAGCCGGGCTTCATGAGCGCGACCTGCTCGGCGCTGAGCAGCTTCGGCGCGGGCCGACCGGGGATGAGCGCGGTGGTGACGACGATGTCGACGTCCGCCGCCTGCTCGGAGTAGATCTCCGCCGCCCGGCGGTCGTACGCCTCCGAGGTCGCCTTGGCGTAGCCGTCGGTCGACACCGGCAGCGCCTCGACCTCGACGGCGAGGAACTCACCACCGAGCGAACGCACCTGGTCGGCCACCTCGGGTCGAGGGTCGGTGGCCCGCACGATCGCGCCCAACGAGGACGCCGCGCCGATCGCCGCCAGGCCCGCGACACCGGCCCCGGCGACCAACACCTTCGCCGGGGGCACCTTGCCCGCGGCGGTGACCTGCCCCGTGAAGAACCGTCCGAAGACATGGGCCGCCTCCACCACCGCCCGGTAGCCCGCGATGTTGGCCATCGAGCTCAGCACGTCCAACGACTGCGCGCGCGAGATGCGGGGGACCGCGTCCATCGCCAGTGCCGTGACCGGCCGGGCCGCGAGCGCGTCGACCAGGTCGGGGTTCAACGCCGGCGCCAGCAGCCCGACGACGATCGCGCCGTCGCGCAGCCGGGCGATCTGGTCGGACGACGGCGCGTTGACCTTGAACACGACGTCGGCCGCGAACGGGTCACCCAGGGTCGCGCCGGCCTCGACGTACGCCTCGTCGGTGAAGCTCGACGCCACGCCCGCCCCGGGTTCGACCACGACCTCGTAGCCCAGCTTCAGCAGGCGGCCCACCGTCGTGGGCGTGGCAGCGACCCGCGTCTCCCCGGCGGCGACCTCGGACACGACCCCGATCAGCACACGTGCTCCCTCCGGTGTCCGCTCGGCGTCGAGCGGACGTGGGCCGGATCATGCCCCAGCCGCGCAGCGCTGGCTGTGTGGCGGGTCACCGCGGGCCGATACCGTTCCCAGGTGCGTGTCGTGCTCGCCGAAGACCTGGCCCTGCTCCGCGACGGCGTGAGCCGCCTGCTGGAGGCCAACGGCTTCGAGGTCGTCGAGGCGGTCGAGCAGGGCCCACGGTTGCTGCGGGCCCTGCTCGAGCACCGCCCCGACGTCGCGGTGGTCGACGTCCGGCTCCCACCGACGTTCACCGACGAGGGCCTGCGCGCGGCGATCGCCGCCCGGGCCGAGATCCCCGGTCTCCCGGTGCTGGTGCTCTCCCAGTACGTCGAGCCCCTGTACGCCCGGGAGTTGCTCGCCGACGGCTCCGGCGGTGTCGGTTACCTGCTCAAGCACCGGGTGTTCGACCTGGTGCAGTTCGTCGACGCCGTCCGCCAGGTCGCGCGGGGCGGCACCGCGATGGACCCGGAGGTCGTGGCCCGGCTGCTCTCGCGCCACGGCTCGGACCGGCCCATCGCGACGCTCACCCCGCGCGAGCGTGACGTCGTCGGTCTGATGGCCGAGGGCCGCTCGAACGCGGCCATCGCGAATGCCCTCGGCATCAGCGAGAAGGCCGTCAGCAAGCACACCAACTCGATCTTCGTCCGCCTCGGTCTCCCGCAGTCCGAGGACGACAACCGCCGGGTGTTGGCCGTCCTCGCCTACCTCGAGAACTGACCCCCGCTCACCGGGCGGCGGCCAGCTCGCGCGGCTCGGGTGCCGCCGCGACCGGGATGGTCCGTCCGGGCCAGCGGATCCGGTCGCCGAGCAGGACCAGCAGCGACGGCAGCACCACCGCCCGCACGACGACGGCGTCCAACAGCACGGCGGCCGCGAGTCCGACGCCGAGCTGCTTCATCTCGACCATGTGCAGGCCCGCGAAGATCGCGAACACCGACACCATGACGACCGCGGCGGCGGTCACCGTCCCGGCCGACCGGCCCACGCCGACCCGTACCGCCTCGCGCACCGACCGCCCCCGCGCCGTCTCCTCGCGGATGCTGTTCACGACGAACACGTGGTAGTCCATCGACAGCCCGAACAGCACCGTGAACGTGAACAGCGGGATCCAGTTGACGAGCGCGCCGGTCGACTCGTAGCCGAACAGGCCGTCCGCCCAGTGATGTTGGAACACCAGCGTCAGCAGGCCGAACGCGGCGCCTGCCGAGAGCAGGTTCATCCCGGCGGTGCACAACGCGAGGACCAGTGAGCGGAACACGAAGGCCGTGAGCAGGACGGTGAGGACGACGACGGTCGCGATCACCCACGGCAGCCGGCTGCTGAGCTGGTGGTCCGCGTCGACGGCCGACGCCGCGTCCCCGCCGACAGCGAACCGTGCACCGGGAACGTCGTGCACGGCGTCCGGGACCAGGGTCGACCGCAGCAGGTCGATCCCCGCGGCCGCGTCGGGCGATTCCTCGTCGAACGGCATGACCAGCTGCAGGTACTGCGTCGTGCCGCTCGTCGACACCGCGACGGTCGGCGTGCCCCCGGCGACGAAGTGCGGGTCGCGACCGGCGGTGGCGCCGACCGCGAGCAGCGCCTCGCGGACCTCGTCCCGCGCTCCAGCGGGCGCCCGGACGACGACGTCGACGCCGCTGTTGCGGTCGGGGAACGCCGTGGTGAGGCGCTCGAGGGTGTGCTTCTGCGCGATCGAGTCCGGCAGCGACTGCACGCTCCCGGACGACAACCTCATCCCCAACGCCGGCAGCGCGACCAGCGCGAGCGCGCCCGCGGACACGGCCAGCGTGCGGCCGGGGTGGGCGAGCGACGGACGCAGGACACGGTTCCAAAGCACGGGTTCGCGCCGGGTCGCGGTCAACCGCCACAGGACGGGCACCCGCGGCCGGTCGATCGCGCGGCCCAGGACGACGAGCAGCGCCGGCAGGACGGTGAGCGACCCGAGCACCGCAACGGCGACGACGATCACCGCGCCGGTGGCGAGCGACGCGAACACCAGGTTGCCGCTGACGTACAGGCCGAGCATCGCGATGACGACGGCGAAGCCCGACACCAGCACGCTGTGGCCCGACGTCTCCGCGGCGATGTCGACGGCGTCGAGCGTGCTGCGCCCGGCTCGGCGTTCGGCCCGGACCCGCTTGACGTAGAACAGCGAGTAGTCGACGCCGACGGCCATCCCCATCAGCAGGATGACGCTCGAGGTCGAGCCCGAGTCCGGGACGACGTGGGAGGCGAGCGCCGAGAGGCCGGTGCCGGCACCGACCGCCGACAACGCCAGGAGCACGGGCACGCCGGCGGCAACGACCGCGCCGAACGCCACCAGCAGGATCAGCAGCGTCACCGGCAGGCTGATCACGCCCGCCGAGGACAGGTCGCTCGCGACCTGGTCCTCGACCGCGGCGTTCACCGACTCGCTCCCGGCCTGCTCGATCCGCAGCTCCGGGTGGTCGCGCTGCACCGTCGTGGTCACGGCCTGCAGCGCGGCGACGTCGGCGCCGGTGCGCAGCGTGACCCCGACGACCACGGCCGACCCGTCGGGTGAGGTCACCGGCGGTGACACCGCCGCGACCCCCGGTGTCGCCGTCATCGCGGTGCGGACCTGACGGGCGACGCCCGCGGCGGTGGCGGCGTCGAGGTCGCCGGACCGGGCCGTGACGAGCACGTCCTCGGTGTCGGGCGCGGTGAGGCCGGCGTCGTGCAGCCAGCGCAGGGCCTGCCCGGACTGGCCGACCGAGGTGTCGACCTCGGTGGCCTCGTGCAGGCCCGCGACCTGGCCCACGGTGACGCAGGCGGCCACGAAGACCAGCCAGAGGGCGATCGCGCGGAGGCGGTGGGTCGCGCTCCACCGCGCGAGGCGGACGGGAACGGTCCGGCGGGCCGGGGTGGTGCGTTCGGGGTGCATGCGGCGTCTCCTGCGGTCGGGTCCTGCTCAGGTCGGGGCCCTTCCGACCCTCCCGGCCCGGCCGCGGCGGCACAGGAGAGTCAGCTCGCCGCGGAGGGTGGACTTTCCTCCACCGCGGCGGGGGAGTCCGTCGGTCACGATGAGGGGGTGAAGCACGAGTTCGTCCGCCGTGTGCGGCTCCTGGTCGCGGCCCTCGCCGCGCTCGTGTCGTCCGTGCTGAGCTTCGTCCTCGGCACCGCGACGGTGGTCGCCCTGCCGCTGTTCGGAGTCTGGGTCGGCCTGCCGTTGTTCGCCGGGTGCGTGTGGGCCACCCGTCGGCTGACGGGCGTGACCCGGCAGGTGCTCGCGGCCCGGTACGGCTACGACCTGCCGGTGCCGTACCTGCGCCCCGGCGGGGAGGGCGTGGTGGCCGCCCTCCGCACGACCTTGCGTGACCCGGCGACCTGGCGCGACCTCGCCTGGCTGGTCCTCGACGCCACGGTGGGTCTCACGTTGGCGGTGCTCGCGGTGGTCGAGGCGCTGCTCGACCTGCTGTTCTGGTTCCTGCCGGCCGGTCTGTCGCTGCGGCTGTCCGCCGGTCTCGGCGCGCTGCTGCTCGGGCCGACGGAGACCGCCCGCCTCGCCGTCCGTGTCGACGAACTGGCTCAGTCCCGTGCCGAGACCGTCGACGTCCAGGCCGCCGAACTGCGGCGGATCGAGCGCGACCTCCACGACGGGGCCCAGGCCCGGCTGATCTCCCTCGGCATGAGCCTCGCGCTCGCCCAGGCCCGGTTCGACGACGACCCGCCGACCGCCCGCGCGCTCATCGGCGAGGCGTTGGAAGCCAGCCGGACCGCCGTCGCCGAACTCAGCGACCTCGTGCGGGGCATCCACCCGCCGGTGCTCGCCGACCGTGGGCTCGCGGGTGCGGTGCAGGCGTTGGCACTCACCTTGCCGGGCGACGTCTCGGCCGAGGTCGACGTGCCCGCCCGGCTGCCCGCACCGGTCGAGTCCGCGGCCTACTTCGCGACGGCCGAGGCGCTGACGAACGCCGTGAAGCACAGTGGCGCCCGCCGGGTCCGGGTCAGCGTCGTGCACCGCGACGAGCAGTTGCGCATCGTGGTCGAGGACGACGGCCGGGGAGGCGCGGACCCCTCGCGGGGCAGTGGGTTGCGAGGGATCCAGCGCCGACTGAGCGCGTTCGACGGCTCGCTCGCCGTCGTGAGTCCGGTGGGTGGCCCGACCCGGCTCGAGATCGCGCTGCCGGCGGTGCCCGCGGCGAGCGCCGTGGTGCCCAGCGGGGCCGCCCGGGCGTTGACCGGCGCCGCGCGTCCGGAGCTCACGACCGGCTGAGCACCCGGCGCCCGCCCGTCCGACCTGTGCGCCGCCCGTGCGGGACACTGGACCCGTGCGCGTGGCGATCCTCGGGGAGCTCGAGGTGTGGGACGCGGACGGCGTCGCCCGGGCGGTGCCCGGCGGCCGGGTGCGTGCGCTGCTGGCCCGCCTCGCGCTCGACGCCGGCCGGGTCGTGCCCACCCACGTCCTCGTCGACGAGGTGTGGGGGAGCGTGCCGCCCGCCGAGCCGGCCAACGCCCTGCAGAGCCTGGTCTCCCGGTTGCGGCGCATGCTCGGCGACGGCGGCCTCGTCGTGCAGGAAGCCGGCGGCTACCGCCTGGCGCTGTCACGTTCCGACGTCGACGCGCTGCGCCTCACCGATCTGCTGGCGGAGGTCGCACGCTGCCACGACTCGGCCACCCGCGACGCACTGCTGCAGCAGGCAACGGAGCTGGCGCGCGGTCCGGCGGTGCCGGAACTCGACTCCTCCCACGAGGTGCGGCTGGGGGAACTCGTCCTCGCCGCCCACGAACAGCGACTCGCACTCGACCTCGCCGATCCCGACGCCGATCCGGCCGACCTGGTCCGCCGGGCGGGTGACCTGACCCGTGCCCACCCGCTGCACGAACACCTGACGGCGCTGCTCATGCGGGCCCTGCAGCGGCAGGGGCGCACCCCCGACGCGCTCGGGATCTACGACCAGCTCCGGCGTCGACTGGCGGAGGAGCTCGGCACCGACCCCTCGACCGAGCTCCAGGCGCTGCACCTCGAACTGTTGCAGGATGCACCCGCTCCCGCACCGCGACGGGCCCGGCGCACCAACCTCCGCGCGAGCCTGACCAGTTTCATCGGCCGCGACGACGAGGCCAAACGGGTCGACACCCTGCTCGAACAAGGCCGGCTCGCCACCGTGGTCGGCCCCGGCGGAGCCGGCAAGACCCGCCTGGCGGGCGTCGTCGCCGCGGGGTGGGTCGACCGCATGGCCGACGGCGTCTGGTTCGTCGAGCTCGCGCCCGTCACCGACGCCGCCGCCCTGCCGCAGGCCTTCCTCGGCAGCCTCGGCGTCCAGGTCCGCGACGTCCTGGAACGGCGTGCCGAGCGGCCGGCGCTCGGTTCCCGCGACCGGCTCACCGACACCCTGGCCGAGGCGACGTGCCTGCTCGTGGTCGACAACTGCGAACACCTCATCGGGGCCGTCGCCGACCTGGTCGACGAGTTGCTCGCCGAGTGCCCCGGTCTCCGGGTGCTCGCGACCAGCCGCGAGCCGCTCGGCATCGACGGCGAGGCGTTGTGCCTGCTCCCGCCACTGCTCCTGCCCCGGCCGAACGCCGATCCCGCGACCGCGCTGCGTCACGCCTCGGTGGCGTTGTTCGCCGACCGGGCCCGCGCGGTCGACGCGTCCTTCACGGTCGACGCCGGCACGGTGCACGACGTCGTCGACATCGTCCGACGCCTCGACGGCCTCCCGCTCGCGATCGAACTCGCGGCCGCCCGGCTGCGGGTGCTCCCGGTGACCGCCGTCGCCGAGCGTCTGAGCGACCGGTTCCGGCTCCTGACCGGCGGCAGCCGGACCGCCATGCCGCGGCACCGCACGCTGCGCGCGGTCGTCGAGTGGAGCTGGGACCTGCTCTCACCCGACGAACGGGCCCTGGCCGAGCGGCTGGCGGTGTTCCCGGGCGGGGCGACGGTGTCGTCCGCGGCCGCGGTGGGCGCCACGGCGGGACTCGACGAGGTCGAGGTGGCCGACCTGCTCGACGCCCTGGTCGACAAGTCGCTGCTGCGCGTCGAGACCGCGGACGGCCTGCGTTACCTCATGCTCGAGACGATCCGGGAGTACGGCGTCGAGCGGCTCGTCGCGGCGGGCGTGGTCGACGAGGTCCGGCGCGCCCACGCGTTGCACTTCGCCGCGCTCGTCCACGAGGCGAGCCCCCACCTGCACACGGCCGACCAGTTGCCGTGGATCGGGCGGCTCGAGGCCGACATGGACAACGTCCTCGCCGCGCTGCAGCACCTCGTCGCGACCGACGACGGTGACACCGCGGTCGCGCTCGTGTCCCGACTCGCCCTCTACTGGCTCCTGGTCGGGCAGCACACGGAGTCGAGCACGTGGGTCCGGGCGTCGCTCGGCGCTCCCGGTGGCGACGCCGCCGACCGGCTGCTGTGCGAGTGCCTGATCGCGGTCAACGCGTTCGCCGGCGGCGTCGGGGTGAGCCCCGAGGACGACGTCGCGGTGGGGCCGGACGCGCTGGTGGAGCTCGGCCGTCGCATCGACGCGTACGGCCTGGACCGCGACCACCAGGAGCTCGTGCTGATGCGCCCGATGCTCGAGTTCTTCACCGGACGGGCCGAGCAGATGCGGGTGCTGATGGACGCTTCGCTGCAACTCGCCGACGACTGGACGGCGGCCGCGATCATCATGTTCCGCGGCAACCTCGCCGAGAACGAGGGCGACATCGAGGGCATGCGCCGCGACACCGAGGCGGCGTACGAGCGGTTCGAGCGGCTGGGTGAGCGGTGGGGGATGGCTTCGGCCCTCACGTCCTGGGCGCAGCTGAACACCCTTGACGGCCGGTTCGACGCGGCGATCGCCCAGTACGAGCGAGCCGAACGTCACCTGGCCGAGTTCGGTGCGGTCGGCGACCTCGTGTTCGCCCGGGCGCGGGTCGCGGAGCTGTACCTGCGCCGGGGGGACACCGAGGCCGCGCGGCGGGAGTGGCGCCGGATCTCGGAGGTGGCGACCTCGCGGCCGGAACGGCTGCTCGCCGACAACGTCCTCGCGGCGATCCTCCGGATCGACGGCGACGTCGACGGGGTGCGCACGGCCCGCGACCGGATGCTGGACCACGTCCAGGCGCTGGGGCCGCTGCACCCCCTCAACGGCCACATGACCGCCATGACGCTGTCGTCGGTCATCAGCCTGGATCTCTGGTTGGGCGAGGACGACGCCGCGACGGCGTTGGTCGCCGACGCCTACGTCGCCGGGGTCGGGACGAAGGACATGCCCGTGCTCGCCGGGGTCGGGCGAGCCGTCGCCGTCTGGCTGCAGCACACGGGCCAGCCGGTCCCGGCGGCCACCGCGCTCGGGGCGTCGGAGGTGCTGCACGGCCGGCTCGACGCCACCGACCCGCGCGTGCAGGAGCTCATCGGGCTGCTGCGCGCGGACCTCGGTGACGACGGTTTCGCCGCGGCGTTCGAGACGGGGCGGCAGCTGCCACGCGACGCGGCCGCGGAGGCGCTGGACCCGCGCCCGTACCTGTCGGTCACGGCTCCCTGACGACGTCGCCCGGATCGGTCTCCGGTCGGAACCCGCGCCAGCGGGGGTGCCGCAGCCGGTCGTCGGGCGTCCACTCGCCGTACGCGACCTCGGCCACCAGCACCGGCTCGACCCAGTGCGCGTCGCGGGCGTCGGCGCGGGGGACCGCGGGGTCGAACGGGGACTCGTCCCGGACGATCGTGGCCAGACGCTGCTCGAGGTCGGCGAGCACCCCGCCGGCGATGCCACTGCCCACGCTGCCGACGTACCGCAGGCCGTCGCCGTCCGGGATGCCCATCATCAGCGCACCGAGCCGTCCGGCCCGCGAGTTCCTGCCCGGCTTCCACCCGCCGATGACGACGTCCTGCGTGCGGACGTTCTTCACCTTCACCCACGCCGGTGACCGGCGCCCGAACGCGTACGTCGAGTCCAGTCGTTTCGCCACGACACCCTCGAGCAGCAGGTCGCGGCTGGCGGCGAGGGCGTCGGCACCGGAACCCTCGATGCGCGGCGGGGTCTGCCAGTGGGGGCCGTCGAGTTCGAGGGACTCCAGCAGTTCCCGCCGGGCCGAGTAGGGCAGTCCCAGCAAGGAGTTCCCCTCCAGGTGCAGCACGTCGAACACCACCAGCGTGACCGGTTCCTGCTGCGAGAGCGTGCGGGCGCGGGCGGCGCCGGTGACGTGCATCCGGTTCTGCAGGCGGGAGAACGACGGCCGGCCGGTGTCGTCGAACGCGACGATCTCGCCGTCGAGGAGCAGTTGGGTGGTGCCGACCTCGCCGCCGAGGTGACGCAGTTCGGGGTAGCTGCGGGTGACGTCGTTGCCGGCGCGCGACCGGATGGCGACCCGGCCGCCCTCGATCGTCACCAGCGCCCGGACGCCGTCCCACTTCAGCTCGTACGCCCAGCCGTCGTCGGAGCGGGGGAGGTCGCCGGGGGTGGCGAGCATGGGCGTCGGTGCATCGGGCAACGGTTGCCAGTCCGGCCGGGCCGGGGCGTCCATGCGGTGGATCATCCAGTTGTCCTTGGTCCCGCCGCCGTACCGCTTGCCCTTGCCGTCGGTCCGGAACAGCACGAAGCGGCCCTGGGTGCGGTGCCCGTGCAGCACGAACTTGACCTCGCGGTTGGTCCACTTCTCGGTCTCGTAGGTGCCGGAGTCCCAGATCGTCACCTGGCCCGCGCCGTACTGCCCCTCACCGATGTGGCCCTCGTAGGTCGCGTACTCCAGCGTGTGGTCCTCGACGTGCACCGCCAGGTGGTTGCGTCGCGGGTCGGCCGGCAGACCTTTCGGCACGGCCCACGACACCATGACGCCGTCGTGCTCGAGCCGCAGGTCCCAGTGCAGGGCGGTGGCGTGGTGCTCGTGCACGACGAACACGTCGTCCTCGCCCCGCGGCGCGGTGGGCGGCACGGTCTCGTGGTCCACGACGTCGAGCCTCGCACGCCGGGCGGTGGCAGGCTGTCGGCGTGCCCGGACCAGCCGCCGACGACTCGTGGAACGCGAAGGCCCGCAACGAGACCCCCACCGAACGTCTCGACCGCAACTGGGGCGATCTGCTGCAGGAACTGCGGGTCACCCAGACGGGCGTGCAGTTCCTCACCGGCTTCCTGCTGACCCTGCCGTTCCAGTCGCGGTTCGCCGACCTCTCGACGATCGAGCGCACGGTGTACCTCGTGACGGTGTCGGCCTCGGTGGCCGCGACCGGCTTCCTGGTGATGCCGGTCAGCCTGCACCGGGTGTTGTTCCGCCGGCACGCGCGCGGGGAGATGGTCCGGGTCGCGCACCGGGCCGCGCTGACCGGTCTCGCGCTGCTCGCCCTCGCCGTGGTCGGGGTGGTCGAGATCGTGTTCGCGGCGATCGCGGGCAACGTCGCGGGGTGGACCGCCGCCGGCGTGGCCGCGCTCGTGCTGCTCGGGCTCTGGGTGGTGCTGCCCCTGCGGCTGCGTCACGACCTGCCGGACGAGGACCTCTGACACCGTGTCCCCGACGCTGCTCGCGATCGAGTCCGCTCCGCAGGACACCCACTTCGTCGTCACCCGTCCGGTGATGTGGCTGTTCATCGCGATCCTCGTGACCTTCGTGGTCACGCGCACGATCACCCGGCACATCCGCAGCCGGTCCGAGAAGGCGGTGCACGCCGACGTCGTCGCCCGCACGACCTCCGGTCCGATCCACGACATCGTCGTCGGGGGCGTGCACATCCACCACACCGTCATCGGGATCTTCCTCATGCTCGGGTCGGGCGTCGCGATGATCGCCACGACGCCGGTCGGCGACGCCCTCAACGCCGCCGCGATCGTGTTCGGGGTCGGGGTCTCGCTGACCTTCGACGAGTTCGCGCTGTGGCTGAACCTCAAGGACGTCTACTGGCAGCAGCAGGGTCAGCAGTCGATCGACGCCATCTTCTGCGTGCTGGCCGCGACCGGCGCGCTCATCGGCGGCGTGGATTTCCTCTCCGGGCGGCCGGGGAGTGCGACGTGGTGGATCTCGGTCGCCTGGCTGCTGGTCGCACTCGCGTGCTCGGTGGTGTGCCTGTTGAAGGGCAAGGTGCTGACCGGGGTGCTCGGGGTGTTCGTGCCGGTCGTCGGGTGGATCGGGGCGGTGCGCGTCGCCAAGCCGGACTCGTGGTGGACGCGTCGCCGCTACCCGGCGGACTCCCGCCGGCGGCGCCGGTCGAAACGCCGGTTCGGTCCGGCGTACGTCGCCCGGTGGAACCGGCTGAAGGACCTCGTCGGCGGCACCCCCGATCCGGTTCCGGCGGCCGTCGCCGAGGAGGATGCGACCTCGTGACAGCTCTCTCGGACGACGTCGTCCCGCTGCTCGCCGCCGTGTCGCCGGAGCGTCGGGAGACGTTCGAGGCGCGGGTGCGGCGGTGGTGGCCGGACGTCGAGGCCGGGCTCGCCGAGGTGTACGACCCCGTCACGCGGGACGGCCTCGCGGCCCGGCTGCTGCGCCTCGCCGCCACCGCGTACGCCGAACGCGATCCCGACCTGCACCGGCTCGACCTGGAACGCACCCTGGCGCCGGACTGGTTCCAGGAGCCGTCGATGCTCGGGTACGCCGCCTACGCCGAGCGTTTCTCACCCGACGGGACGCTCGCCGGGGTCACCGACCAGGTCCCGTACCTGCGCGAACTCGGCGTGACCTACCTGCACCTCATGCCGCTGTTGCAACCGCGCGTGGGCGACAGTGACGGCGGGTACGCGGTGGCCGACTACCGCACCGTCCGCTCCGACCTCGGCACGGTCGAGGACCTGCGCACCCTGGCGCGCGAACTCCGCTCGGTCGGCATCAGCCTGGTGCTCGACCTGGTGCTCAACCACGTCGCCCGGGAGCACGCCTGGGCCGTCGCCGCGCGGGCCGGGGACGAGCGGTACCGCCGTTACTTCCGGGTGTTCCCCGACCGCACCGCGCCCGACGCCTACGAACGCACGCTGCCCGAGGTCTTCCCGGACTTCGCGCCGGGGAACTTCACCTGGGACGACGACCTCGACGCCTGGGTGTGGACGACCTTCAACGCCTTCCAGTGGGACGTCGACTGGTCCAACCCCGACGTGTTCGCCGAGTACGCCGACATCGTCTTCTTCCTGGCCAACCTCGGGGTGTCGGTGCTGCGGCTCGACGCCATCGCGTTCCTCTGGAAGCGGCTCGGCACGAACTGCCAGAACCAGCCGGAGGTCCACGCCCTCACCCGCGCCCTGCGCGCCCTGGTCCGGATCGCGTGCCCCGCCGTCGTCCTCAAGGCCGAGGCGATCGTCGCTCCCGACGACCTCGTGCAGTACCTCGGGCGCGGCCGGCACCACGGCAAGGTCAGCGACCTCGCGTATCACAACACGTTGATGGTGCAGATCTGGTCGATGCTCGCGAGCCGCGACGTCGGCCTCGCGGTGCACGCGCTGCGGGAGCTGCCGGTGGTGCCGTCGAGCACCGCCTGGATCACGTACCTGCGGTGTCACGACGACATCGGCTGGGCGGTCGACGACGCCGACGCCGCCGCGGTCGGGCTCTCGGGCTACGGGCACCGCCGCTTCCTGTCCGACTTCTACGCCGGGGAGTTCCCGGGCAGCTTCGCGCGCGGGCTGGTGTTCCAGGCCAACCCGGCCACCGGGGACCGCCGCATCAGCGGGATGTCGACCGCGCTCGCCGGCCTCGACCTCGCGGTCGCCGAGGGCGACCCGGTGGCGGTCGACCTCGCGGTCCGCCGGATCCTGATCGCGCACGCGATCGTGATGGGGTGGGGCGGCGTCCCGGTGCTCTGGATGGGCGACGAGATCGGCCAGCCCGGCGACCCGGACTGGGCGTCCGAACCCGGTCACGAGGCGGACAACCGGTGGGTGCACCGGCCGCGGATGTCACCGGCCCGGCAGGCCGCCCGCCACGACGCCGACACCGTGGCCGAGCGGCTGTTCACCGGGCTGCAGGGTCTCGCTCGGGCCCGCGCCGCGCTGCCGCACCTGCACGCCTCGGCGGCGTCCCGGGTCGTCGACCCCGCGAACCCCGGCGTGCTCACCGTGGTGCGGTCGCACCCGGTCGGCGACCTGATCGAGCTGTTCAACGTCACCGACAGCTGGCGGCCGTTCCCGACCCGGTACCTCGGCCTCGACGTCGCCGGCTGGCACGACGTGCTCGCCGACGGCCCGGTCCACCCCGGTGCCGACGGCGACGTGTGGCTCCCGCCGTACGCCGCGATGTGGCTGGTGCGGCCGTGAGGCGGTGGGGTGCGATCGTCGCCGGGCTCGCGGTCGTCGCGCTGGTGGCGGGGTGCGGGTCGGACCGCGGAGGCAGCGACGACGGCCCGACGTCGGGGGGCGACACGTCAGGTTCCGTGACGGCGCCGCGGCTGCCCGAGGGCGTGGCGTTGCCGCCCGCGAACGCCCAGTTCGACTACCAGCTCGGCGGGGCGTACGAGCCGCCCGCGGGCGTGACCCTGGTGGCCCGCGACCGGACGGCGTCACCCGCGCCGGGCGTGTTCACCATCTGCTACGTCAACGGGTTCCAGAGCCAGCCGGACGAGAAGAGCTTCTGGTTCGACGACCACCCCGACCTGATCCTGCGCCGGGACGGCAAGCCGGTCTCCGACCCCGGTTACCCCGACGAGTTCCTCTTCGACCTCACCACGGCGGCCAAGCGCAGCGCGGTCGCGGACATCGTCGGCGGGTGGATCGACGGCTGCGAGGCCGACGGGTTCCGTGCGGTCGAGGCCGACAACCTCGACGCGTACACGCGGTCGCGGGGTGGTTACGGGGTCGACCAGGCGCTGGCGTTCGCCGCCCTGCTCACGGCCCGGGCCCACCGCGCGGGGCTGCCGATCGGCCAGAAGAACAGCGCCGACCTCGGCACCCGGGGACGCGATGTGGGCTTCGACTTCGCCGTGGCCGAGGAGTGCCAGGTCTACGAGGAGTGCGGCGACTACACCGACGTGTACGGCGACGAGGTCTTCGAGATCGAGTACACCGACAACGGCGAGGAGGCGTTCCCCGCCGCGTGCGCCGACCACGGCGAGCGGATCTCGGTGATCCTGCGCGACCGCGACCTGGTCCCGCGCGGCGACCCGGGCTACGTCTACCGGGCCTGCTGACCCCGGGCCTGCTGACACCGTCCTGGCGCGATGCGTTCCGCATCCCGCCTTGCTTGTTGACTTGTCGGTCAATATTGTTGACCGCATGGTCAACACGATGCAGGTGCGGGAGATCGACACCCGGCGTGTCAGCGCGCTGGTCGGGCTGTACGTGGTGGTGGTCGTGGCAACGCTCGTCGCGCTGGCGCTGCTGGCCGCGGCGGGCTCCAGCCAGGCGACGTCGGATGCGTGGGTCCACGCCGCGATCGTCGCGTTCTTCGCGGTGCTCCTGCCGTTGCGGTTGCGAGCTGCCCGCCGGGGCAGTCGCGACGCGTGGCGGGCGGTCGGCGTCATCGGTGCCGTCCTGGTCGTCGCCAACGTGGTCGAGGCGGTGCTGCCGGGGCTGTTCCCGGGGTGGATGCGGGTCGAGTGCCTGGGCATCGCGGTGCTGATGGGCGTGGTGGTGGCGCGGGTGGTGCGGGTACGACGGTGACCAGGGCGGCGGTGGGCGGAGCGACGGGGGTGCGATGACGGGGACGACCGCACGGCCGCGGCAACGCCTGTCCGCCGCCGAACGGCGTGAGCAGTTGTTCGCCGCCGCCGTGGAGGTCCTCGCCGAGCACGGCTTCGGGGGCGCGTCCGCCGACGCCATCGCGCGGCGGGCCGGCATCTCGAAAGGTCTGCTCTGGCACTACTTCGAGGACCGCGACGACCTGTTCGAGCAGACGGCCCGCCGGACGTTGAAGACCCTGCTCGAGGCGGTCGGCGCCGCGATCGACCTGACGGCGCCGGCGCCCGAGGTCATCCGCGCCGCCGTCCACGGCGCGGCGGGGCTCCGGCTCACCCACGGCGCGGAGCGGCGCGCCATGAACGAGATCATCCTCAACCTGCGTCGCGAGGACGGCTCGCTGCGTCTCGGCGTCACCGACTTCGACGACGCCTACGCCGCACAAGCCGCCATCTTCCGGCGCGGGCAGGCCGAGGGCGACATCCGGCCGGACCTCGATCCGCTCGTCCTCGCGGTGACGTACCAGGGCGCGGTCGACGGCATGTTGGGCTACCTCGACGCGCACCCCGACGCCGACGCCACGAGTCACGCCGACACCGTCGCCGACGTGCTGCTCGCGGGCGTCCGGTCCTGACCCGACGCTGACCGGATCCGACCCGTCTGCGCGGCGCGGCCGGACCCGTCGCGGCGTGATGATCCGTCCGGTTCGTGACACCTCGCGGGCCCCTGTGTCGTCCACCGCAGGAGACGCCGTGCCCCGCTCCCGTACGTCCTGGCTCGTCGCCGGGATGACCGGTCTCGTCCTCGCCGCCGCCGGCTTGCCCGCCCTCGCGACCCCGACGCCCACCGCTCCGCTCACCGGCGTCGCCGCGCGGCAGGCCGCCCAGCACGCCGACCCGGCGAAGCGTGCCGGGGCGGTGGCGGGTGTGAGCCCGGCCGACGGCGGGGGCGAGGAGGGCGAGGGTGACCCGCTCGAGGTCGCGGACCAGGCCGAGCAGTACGCGAACGAGCGCAGTGCACCGGCCGACTCCGTGTCCGCCGCCGCGCTGCTCGCCGCACGGGCGCAGGCGGCGGCGGTGCCGCAGGCGGCGGCGAGGACGTCCGAGATCACCGACGTGCCGTACGACGCCGAACCGAAGGGATACGAGGACCCGGTCGAGTCGAACGCCGGCGCCGGGTTCGGCCTGGTCTCCGGCCGCACCACCGCCGTGGCAACCCGTGGCACCACCTACTACGCCGGGACGGCCGACGGCGGCGTGTGGAAGTCGGTCGACGCCGGCGCGACGTGGCGCTCGATCTGGGACGGTCAGCCGACGCTGTCGATCGGATCGCTCGCGATCGGCCCGACCGGTGACCTGTGGGTCGGCACCGGCGAGGCCAACACGAGCTCCGACTCCTACCTCGGCACCGGCGTCTACCGCTCGACCGACGGTGGGCGGACGTTCGCCCGCGTAGGTGGCAAGGAACTGGTCGACCACACGAGCTTCCGGCTGCTCGACGACGGCGCGGGCCACGTCTACGACGCCACCAACGCCGGGCTGTGGCGTCACAGCGAGGGCTCCTCGAGCGGGGCGTGGACGCTCGTGCTGAAGCCCGACCCCAACCCGACCGGTTCGCCCTACCTCACCTCGTTCATCACCGACGTCGCGGTGAAGCCGGGAACGGGCGGTCGCACCGTCGTCGCCGCCCTCGGGTGGCGCAACGGGTCGTCGTACAACGGTTTCTACGAGTCGACCCTGGGTGGTGGCGCCGGGTCGTGGTCGAAGCTCACGCTCTCCGGCGCGGTCGACGCGACCGACATCGGCCGCACGACCTTCGCGTACGCGGCAGACGGCAGTCGGCTCTACGCCATCGTGCAGTCGCCCGAGAAGCTGCTCGGCGGAGACGACACCAACCTGCAGGGCGTGTACGTCTCCGCGAACGGCGACCCCGCGGGGCCGTGGACGTTGATCGCGGACTCGGACAAGCTCGGGGCGTCCGGCTCGGCGCTCGCGGACCTCGACGGCTACCACGTCGGCATCCAGTCCTGGTACAACCAGGCGCTCGCCGTCGACCCGAGGAACCCGCTGCACGTGTTCGTGAGCCTCGAGGAGGTCTTCACCAGCACCGACGGCGGCACGACGTTCACGACCGCGAGCCCGTACTGGAACTACGGCCTGGCGTGCGGCGACACCTGCCCGAAGACCACCCACCCCGACCAGCACGCCCTCGCGCTGTCGTCCGACGGCCGGGTCGTCATCGGCAACGACGGCGGGGTCTACAGCCGGTCCGCGTCGCTCACGGGGTCCGGCCACTGGAACGACCTCAACGCCACGCTGCACACCCTGCAGTACTACGACGCCCAGGCCGGCGCGCTCCGCAACGGGGTCGGGTACTGGGGTGGGCTGCAGGACAACGGCAACTCCTACCTGCGCTCCGGTGCCTCGCAGATGAGCGAGCCCGCCGGTGGTGACGGTGGCGAGGTGCTGGTGGACCCGACCAACGCGAACCAGGCCGCGATGGAGTACACCAACCTCGCGGTCTACCGGACCTCCGACGGCGGACACAGCTTCACGACCATCAGTCCGATGTGCGGCTACAACCCTGCGAGCGACTGCGACCCGTCGGCCCGGTTCACCGCGCCGTTCGGTGCCGACCTCCACGACACCAGCCACTGGGTCGCGGCGGGGTCGGAGGTGTGGGACAGCCGGGCCGGCTTCTCGACCGTGTGCGACTCGACCCGGTGCGACTGGACGCCGGTGCACGCGTTCGGGAAGGACGCTGCGGGCGGGCTGGACGTCGGCACGGCGGTGGCCGTGAGCGGCGTGACGACGTACGCGTCGTGGGTCGACTCGGGCGCGAACCCGTCGCCGTCGTTCGCCAGCGGCATCGACACGAACTACGGCGGCACGTGGCACCGCATCGCGAGCCCGGTGCTGCCCAACCGTTACGTCAGCGGCCTGACGGTCGACCCCTCGAACCCGGCGCACGTGTACGCGGTCTACAACGGCTACTCGCGGCGGTGGATCCGGGGTGGCGGGCTCGGCACGGTGTTCGAGTCCCGCGACGGCGGCTCGACCTGGCGCAACATCAGCGGCAACCTGCCCGACGCCCCGGGAGACGGGCTCGCCGTGGTCGGCGGCTCGTTGGTGCTCGGCACCGACGTCGGCGCGTTCGTGGCCAGCTTGGCCAAGCCGACCCGGTGGTCCAGGGTCGCGGGCCTGCCCAACGTCGTCGTCGACAACGTGCGGACGATGCCCGGCAGCACCACCACGGTGCTCGCCGCGACCCACGGCCGCGGGATGTGGGAGGTCACGCTCAAGTAGCGTCCGGTGCCGTGGCCGACGCCCTGCAACGGTTCCTCGACGCCCAGGACGGCGGCGTGCACGAGCGCGCCCTGGCCGAACTGCGCGCCGGCCGCAAGACCTCGCACTGGATGTGGTTCGTGTTCCCGCAGCTCGCGGGCCTCGGCCGCAGCGCCACCGCCCAGCGGTTCGCGATCGCCTCGCTCGACGAGGCGGTCGCGTACGCCGCCCACCCGGTGCTCGGTGCCCGATTGCGGCAGTGTGCAACGGTCCTGCTCGAGCTGCCCGCGACCACGACGGCCGAGGAGGTGTTCGGCGGGATCGACGCGGTCAAGCTGCGGTCGTCGATGACGTTGTTCGCCCGCGCGGTGCCGGACGAGCCGGTGTACGCCGCCGTGCTCGACCGGTTCTTCGCCGGGGTCGCCGACCCCGCCACCGACGAGCTGCTCCGGGGCGCGTGACAGGGTGAGGTGGTGACCTCCTCCGCCGCTCCGTCCGTCGTCGTCATCGGTGCCAACGGCCTGGTCGGCGCCCGGGTGTGCACCGAACTCGCGGAGCGCGGGGCGCAGATCCGGGCCGTGGTCCGGCGGGCCGGCACGGCGCCGGAGCTGCCCGGGCTCGAGGAACACGTCGGCGAGTTCACCGACGCCGCGTTCACGGCCGGCGTCCTTGCGGGCGCCGACGCCGTGGTCACGACGGTGCACCCGATGGGAAGCGACCGCGCGACCCAGGAGCGCATCGGTGTCGAGGGCAACGGTCAGGTCGCCCAGCTCGCCTCCGAGGCCGGGGTCGGGCGGCACGTGCACGTGTCGACCGCCGCGGTCTACGACCGGTCGCCGGGCGTCGGCGACGTCGACGAGGACTCGGCCCTGGTGCCCGACGACGCCGACGACTACGGCGTCACCAAGCGTGACACCGACGCGGCCATCGCGGCCGTCGACGGTCTCACGCGGGTGCTGCTGCGCCCGCCCGCGATCCTCGGCCCCGGCCCGACCTCGGTGTGGAACACCCTGCGCCCGGCCGCCGCGCGCGACGACGAGCGGGCCCGGCACGGCGTGCCGGACAAGACCTTCGCGTGGGTGCACGTCGGCGACCTCGCGATCTTCGCGGCCGACCTCGCCCTCGGCGCGGACGGCCCGGCCGAGGGCGCGTGCACCGCAGTCAACGTCGTCGCGGGGTCCGACCGGATCCGCGACTACCTCGAGGCGGTCACCCGTGCTGTCGGCGTCGACCCGGTGTGGGACGACGAACCGGCGTGGACCGCGGCCCTGCTCGCCGATCGGGCCCGCGGGTGGGGCTGGACCCCGCGCATCGGGCTGCCCGAGGCGCTGGCCGAACTCGAGACAGGCCTGGAGTACGACCTACAGGCCTGACCCGCGGGCGACCTTCTGGTTGCTGGCCTGGGCGATCGGACGCACGACCAGCAGGTCGATGTCGACGTGAGCCGGGCGGGTGACGGCGAAGGCGACACAGTCGGCGACGTCGTCGGCGGACAGCGGGTGCTCCACGCCGGCGTAGACCTTCTCGGCCGCGTCGGTGTCGCCGTGCAGGCGGTTGAGGGAGAACTCCTCGGTCTTGACCATGCCCGGTGCGATCTCGGTGACCCGCACCGGACGGCCGTTGAGCTCCAACCGGAGGTTCTGCACCACGATCGCCGCCCCGTGCTTGGCCGTGACGTACCCCGCGCCGCCCTCGTAGGTGGCGTGACCCGCGGTGGACCCGATCACGACCACGTGGCCGCCCGCACCCGCCTCGAGGGCGGGCAGCAGGGCCTTGGTCACGCGTACGACGCCGAGGACGTTCGTGGCGTACATGCGCTCCCACTCGTCGAGGTCGGCGTCCTCGACCTTGTCGAGGCCGAGGGCGCCGCCGGCGTTGTTCACGAGCACCGCGACGTCGCCGAGTTCAGCCGCGAGGGCCGCCACGGACTCGTCGGACGTGACGTCGAGGGTGACGGCCCGGATGTTCGGCACCTCGGTCGCCAGGGCGTCGAGCCGGTCGCGCCGGCGCGCCGCGGCGACGACGTCGTAGCCCTCGGCCGCGAGCCGCCGTGCGGTGGCCTCGCCGATGCCGCTGCTGGCCCCGGTGACGACGGCCGTGCCGCGATCGTTGCGTGATGCATCGGTCATGCGAAGTGCACTCCTTCGAGTTCGCCGTGCTCGGACAACCAGCGCACAGCGTCGTGCAGGGTCTCGGCCGAGGTGTAACGCGGGGACCAGCCCAGGTGTTCGCGGGCGGCCTCGATGCTCATGACGTGACTCCTCTGCAGGTGTTCGCGGCTCGCCTGGGCGAACTCCGGCGTCGTGGTCGCCTCGAACTGTTCCCAGGTCACCGGCCGCAGCTCCGCCTCGTGACCGAACCAGCCGGCGGCGGCTTCGGCCAGGCCGCGCGTCGACGCGGCGCGTTCCGCGACGACGTGGAACGACCGACCGACCGCACCCGGAGCGTCGACGGCGGCGAGGAACGCACTCGCGACGTCGGCCGCGTGCACGTGCACCATGGTCGCGACGCCGTCGAGCGGCACCGCGAGGGGCTCGCCCGCGGCCAGCGTGCGCCAGACGGTCGGGTCGAGGTTGCCGACCGGGTTGACCACGTGCCAGCCGGGTCCGCTGATGTGGCCGGGGTGCAGGACGGTGGCGGGCAGGCGGTCGGACGCGTCGAGGACGATCTGTTCGACCGCGGCCTTCTGCACGCCGTAGTCGCCGTAGGGCCGGCGCGGGTCCGACTCACGGATCGGCGCGACGACCGTTGCACCGTGCACCCACACTGTGCCGCAGCTGACCAGGCGTTGCACCCGCCCGGCCAGGCCTTCGACCAGCGCCGTGGCCGACTCCGGCGTGAAGCACACCATGTCGACCACGACGTCGGGGGAGTACTCGAGCACCGTGGCCGCGAACGTGCCGTCGGCGTCGAGGGCGTCACGGTCGACCACGACCCGCTCGACCTGCGACCAGGCGTCGTCGGCGCGGTACGGCTCGCGGGTTCCGCGCGCGAACGCGACGACCTCGTGGCCCGCGCGGACCAGGTCCGGCACCAACCAGCTGCCGACGTGCCCGGTCGCACCGACGACGAGGACCCGGCTCACACTCGCCGTCCGACCTCGTCGCGCCAGGAGTGCGTGGGCGTCCAGCCGAACAGTTCCCTGGCCCGGCTGTTGGCCAGGAGCGTCTCGTGCTCACCGACCTCGCGGGTGAGCCGGACCGAGGGGAACACCTCGGCCAGCAGCTCGGCGGACGGGCGCTCCATGACGGTGTCGTCGTTCGCGACGATCGCCGCGCACGCCCCCTCGGGAAGGTCGCTCTCCAGCGCCGCGCGGAAGGCGGCGGCGGAGTCACGACCGTCGATGTAGCCCCAGAGGTTCCACATGCGCTTCGTGGCGTCGTCCTGGTAGCTCGGGAACAGCCGGTAGTCCTCCGGGTCCATCACGTTCGACAGCCGCAACCCGGCGAACGGGATGCCCGACCACTCCGACACGTGGGTCGCCATGGTCTCCCCGACCACCTTCGACAGCGAGTACGTCGTGGTGGGGTGCGGGAAGTGACCCTCGTCGATCGGGGCGTACTCCGGGAGGTTGTCCGGTCCGAAGTCCAGCCCGAGGGTCGTCTCACTGCTCGCCCACACGACCTTCTGCAGCTTGCGGTCGGCCGCGGCGAGGAAGACGTTGCCGTTCATGGCGTTGTTGGTCTCGAGCGTGTGCGCCGAGGCGAACAGGCGCGGCGCCGGGATGTTGGCGAGGTGCGCGACGGCGTCCATCCCGTCCAGCAGTTCCAGGGCCTGACCGTGGTCGGTGAGGTCGGCCCGGGTGAACGGGGCGGGGCAGTCCGGCAGAGCCGGGGCGAGGTCGGTGGCGAGCACGTCGTGGCCCGCGTCGACGAGTTCCCGGACCACCCACTTGCCGGCCTTGCCGGAGGCTCCGGTGACGAGGATGCGCATGGTGAGGAGTCTGCCCACCGGGTCGGTGTTCGCTCCTCGTGGGGGCGGGGATGATGGACGCATGACCGCGTCGCTGCAGGACAAGCTCCTGACCGAACTCGAACCGGTCGTGGCCGAGAACCTCGACCGCCACCTGCGCCTGGCCAAGGAGTGGCACCCGCACGACTACGTGCCGTGGAGCCGGGGCAAGGACTTCGCCTTCCTGGGGGGCGAGGACTGGCGGCCCGAGGACTCCGCCCTGGACCCGGTGGCCAAGACCGCGCTGGTGGTCAACCTGCTCACCGAGGACAACCTGCCCAGCTACCACCGGGAGATCGCGACCCGCTTCGGTCGCGACGGTGCCTGGGGCACGTGGGTGGGGCAGTGGACGGCCGAGGAGGGCCGGCACGCCATCGCGCTGCGTGACTACCTCGTGGTCACGCGCGGGGTCGACCCGGTCGGTCTCGAGCGGCTGCGCATGGAGCACATGACCCACGGTTACGACTCCGGCGACAAGACCATCCTGCAGGCCGTCGCCTACGTCTCGTTCCAGGAACTCGCGACGCGCGTGAGCCACCGCAACACCGGCCGCGCCGCGGGTGACCCGCTCATCGAGCGGTTGCTCGCCCGCGTCGCCACCGACGAGAACCTCCACATGGTCTTCTACCGCAACCTCGCCGCCGCGGCGTTCGACGTCGCGCCCGACGAGACCATGCAGGCCGTCCGCGACGAGGTCGTCGGCTTCGCGATGCCCGGGGCCGGCATGACCGACTTCCTGCGCAACTCCGCGACGATCGCCAAGGCCGGCATCTACGACCTGCGCCTGCACCACGACGAGGTCGTCATGCCGGTGCTGAAGTTCTGGCGGGTGTTCGACCGCACCGACCTCGGACCCGAGGGCGAGAAGGCGCGCGAGGAGTTGGCCACGTTCATGACCGACCTCGACGCCCAGGCCACGAAGTTCGTCGACCGCCGTGAGGCCCAGCGGGCCAAGGCCGCGGCGAAGGTCGGCGCCGCGGGTTGACCCCGCAGTCACGGTCCAGGCGTGCCCATCCCCCGCGCCGTCGCGCGCGCGAACCGGGTCGGTCTCAACCGACTGACCCGACACGTCGTGCCCCACGCGCCGGGGTTCGGCCTGCTGGTGCACCGGGGCCGCAAGTCCGGCCGGGAGTTCCGCACGCCGGTCAACGTCTTCCGGCACGGTGAGGGTTGGCGCATCGCGCTCACCTACGGCGCCGACAGTGACTGGGTCAAGAACGTTCTCGCCGCCGGCGGGGCGAGCGTCGTCATCCGTGGCCGCACTCGGCAGCTCTCCGACCCCCGGCTCGTCACCGACGACACCCTGGCCGGGATCTCAGGCCCCGCGAAGCTCGTGCTGCGCCGCATCCACGTGAACCAGTTCGTCGACTTCCGCGAGAGGTCCTGAACCCGGGGCCTCGGCGATCGGACGAGGTCCCCTGCGTGCGGATCACGACGGGACGGGCGGCAGACTCGGCGGCATGCCGATGCTCGACCTCTACACCGCCGACCCCGACCGTTACGACGGCCGTATGCCCTACCGCCGGACCGGACGCAGCGGGCTGAAGCTGCCCGCCGTCTCCCTCGGCCTCTGGCACAACTTCGGTGACGACAAGCCGATCGAGACCCAGCGGGCCATCCTGCGCCGGGCGTTCGACCTCGGCGTCACCCACTTCGACCTCGCCAACAACTACGGCCCGCCCTATGGCACGGCCGAGATCAACTTCGGCCGCATCTTCCGGGAGGACTTCGCCCGGCACCGCGCCGAACTGGTGATCTCCACCAAGGCCGGGTGGGACATGTGGCCCGGGCCGTACGGCGAGTTCGGCTCGCGGAAGTACATGCTCGACTCCCTCGACCAGTCGCTGGAGCGGATGGGGCTCGACCACGTCGACATCTTCTACAGCCACCGCTTCGACCCCGACACCCCGCTCGAGGAGACGATGGGCGCGCTGGACTTCGCCGTCCGCAGCGGCAAGGCCCGCTACGTCGGCATCTCCTCGTACTCGGCGGAACGGACGCGTCAGGCCGTGGCGATCCTGCGTGAGCTCGGCACGCCGCTGCTCATCCACCAGCCGTCGTACTCGATGTTGAACCGGTGGGTCGAGGAGGGCCTGCTCGACGTCCTCGGCGAGGAGGGGATCGGCTGCATCGCGTTCTCCCCGCTCGCACAAGGGATGTTGACCAACCGCTACCTCCACGGCATCCCCGAGGGCTCACGCGCGTCGGAGAACAAGTCGCTCGACACCGACCTGCTCAGCGAGGAGAACCTCGGTCACATCCGAGCCCTCAACGACATCGCGACCGGGCGCGGTCAGACCCTCGCGCAGCTCGCGATCAGCTGGGTGCTGCGCGACGAGCGGGTGACCTCGGCGTTGATCGGCGCGTCCTCGGTGCAGCAGCTCGAGGACAGCCTGGCGGCCGTCGCGGGCCCGCCCGTCACCGACGAGGAGCTCGCCGCCATCGACGTCCACGCGGTCGACGGCGGCATCAACCTCTGGGCCGGTCCCAGCACCGCCTGAGTCCGCGCCGGGTCACCCGAGCCGCGCCCACTCCAGGGACGCGGGTCGGGTGGCCAGGGCGACGACGACGGCTGCGACCGCGACCTCGACCAGCGGCACGATCCCGGCGGCCGACGCGGTGAACAGCAGGGTCACGCCGAACAGGAACGCCGGCACGGCCGCGGCGATCTGCGCGATCGACAGCCACAGCAACCGTTGCGTGCGCGGGCGCGGCCCGCCCTCGCGGATCAGCACCAACGGCACGGCGAGAACGGCGACGAAGAACAGCGCCACCAGCGAGAACCCGACCGCGAGGAACACCGACAGCCCGCCGACGACCTCCTCGTCACGGCTGGACCCGATCGCGGCGAGCACCACGGCGGCCACGATCGCCAGCACCGCGATGACGATCTGCGCGACCACCAGGCGTCGCAACCACACCACCGTCGACGGCGGCGGCGATTCGGGCACGCCCGGAGCCTAGTGACGCTCCTCGCCGGCGGGGCGGTCGCCGCCGACCCGGACGGCCAGCAGCGCGACGTCGTCGCGCTGACCGACCGCGGCGAGGTCGGTGACCACCTTGTCGAGCAGCGTGTCGAGGGACTCCGCGCCGAGATCGCGCAGCACGCGGGCGAGCTCGAGCAGCCGGGCCTCGAGGTCCTCCCCGCGGCGCTCGATGAGGCCGTCGGTGTAGAGCAGCAGCGTCGACCCCTCCGTCACGACCGTCTCGTACGTGGCACGACCCGTCCCGGGGACGACCCCGAGCGGTGGGTCGACGACGTCCGGGCGCAGCAGCGTCACCACGCCGTCCGGGTCGAGCACGGCCGGCGGGAGGTGGCCCGCGTTCGCCCACCGCATCGTCACCGTGCCGTCGGCCGAGGGGTGCAGGTGGGCGGTGACCACGGTGGCGTAGGTGCCCGGGCCGAGGTGGGCGCTGATCTCGTCGGTGGTGGCGAGGACCTCGGCGGGGGAGTGGTCGACCGACCAGGCGGTGGCCCGCATGATCGTGCGCAGCTGCGCCATGGACGAGATGGCCGCGACGTCGTGGCCCATGACGTCGCCGATGGTGACCACCGTGGCGCCGTCGGCCCGCTGGAAGGTGTCGTACCAGTCGCCGCCGACCTGTCGGTCGACATCGGCCGGCCGGTAGAGCGTGGCGACCTGCACGCCCTCGCCCGGCGGGGCGACGGTGAGCATGCTCCGTTGGACCGACTCCGCCAGGGTCCGGATGCGGGCCGCCGACCACGCCGCGTCGAGCACCGCCCCGGCACGGGCTGCGACCTCCAGGGCCGTCTGCACCTCGGCGGGGGTGTGCGGCCCGCGGGCCGGCGTGGTCACCAGGGTGAGCGCACCGAACACCCGGCCGTGCGAGGTCAGCGGGGCGACGACCGCCGCGTGGGGGGTGAGCACCTCGGTGAGCGCCGCGACCTCGGCGTCGCCGACCGCGCGGGCGACGAAGTCCGCGTCGATGTCGGTGATGACCACCGGCTCGCCGGTCCGCAGCACCGTGGCGAGCGGGGAGTTCGGTGTCATCGCGCCGGACCGGCGGGCGGCGTAGGCACCGACGTCGGGCGCGGCGGCGGCGTCGCGGTGGGCGAACCCCGGGTCGTGGACGCGACCCTCGGCGTCGACGAGCGTGACGATGCTCCAGTCGGCGAGCTGGGGCACCACCAGGTGGGCGAGCCGGCCCACCGCGGCCTCGATGTCGTCGCCGGAGGCGAGCATCTCGCTGGCCTGCACGAGCAGCGTGAGCCGCCGGCCGGCCGCCTCGGCGTCCGCCCGGGCGGCCCGGGCCCTCGCGTAGCTCGCCGAGTTGTCCAGGGCCGACGCCGCGTGGCCGGCGACCTCGCGCGCCAGGGCGATCTGCTCGGCGGTGTACGGGGAGTCGCCGTAGATGCCGAGCACCCCGACCGTGCGGCCGCGCGCGACCATCGGCACCTGCAGCGAGGCCGTCGGTGCGAGGTCGGTGAGCAGGTCGCTCGCCTCCCCGGCGGGCATCTGCTCCCGGACCGTCCGAGGGACGTCGTCGACCACCACGACCTCGTGGGAGGCGGCCGCGCGACCGGCCAGCGTGTGGGCGAACGGGGCCGCCCCGAGGCGGGCGACGGCGAAGCGGGCGACGGTGTCCCGTCGACCGGGTTCGACGTGCCAGGTGCCGGCGTCGACCAGCGCGCCGTCCTCGACGAGCGACACCACGCTCCACGTGCCCAGTTCCGGTAGCACCAGGCGGGCGAGCGTGCCGACGTTCGCGGTGACGTCCAGTTCGGCGCTCAACGCCCCCGCCACCCCGGCCGCGATCTCGCGGTGGCGGGCGAGGACCGCCAGCCGGTCGGCCGCTCGGCGGCGGGCCGTGACGTCGAGGAAGTACAGGGCGATCCCGCCGCCGGCGACCGGCTCCACCCGCAGTTCGAACCAACTGTCGAGGCCGGGGTAGAACGCCTCCATGCTCTGGGCGACCCGGGTCTCCATGACCGAGCCGTAGACCTGACCGAACTCCAGCTCGCGGGCGCCGGGGAACTCGTCCCACATGTTGCGCCCGACCAGCTCCTCGGCGCGGCGTCCGAGGACCCGTTCGCCGGCGAGGTTGACGTGGGTCATCGTCCAGTCGGGGTCGAGCCGGACGTAGCCCACCGCCATCGTCTCGAGCAGGGAGTCGGCCGGGTCGGGACCGCGCGCGTCGGTCGTCACCCGTCCACCTCCCCCCGTCCGTGCGGTGCTGACACGGGCCTCCGGTGTCCGGCGGGCGTCAGCATTCCACGGACGGCGGGCCCGTGCCGGGTCGACGGCGTCCCGGGACGTGACCGGGTGCCGGACCGTGTCTCAACCGCCGAGGTCGACGTCCACCACGAGCGGGGCGTGGTCCGACGGCCCCTGACCCTTGCGGGCGTCGCGGTCGACCCACACGTCGGTGACGCCCGCGGCGAACGCGGCGTCGGCGAGCGCGAGGTCGATGCGCATGCCGCGGCCCTTCTGGAACCCGAGCATCCGCATCTCCCAGAACGTGTAGGGCGGCCGGGCGTCGTCGGGGTCGGCCGAGGCGCGCGGCACGAGGTCGACCAGGTCGTCGTCGGCGCCGGACGCGTGCCGCACCCGCGTGAGCGCCGCGCGCTCCTCTGGGGTGACGTGGGTGTGGCCGTCGAACGCGGCGATGTCCCAGACGTCGTCGTCGTGCGGGGCGACGTTCCAGTCGCCGAGCAGGGCGTACGGGGCGTCGGCACCGAGGGCCTCACGCTCGAGGCGGGCCTGGTGGGCGACGGCGGTGAGGAAGTCCAGCTTGTACGCGAAGTGCGGGCTGCCGACGGTCCGGCCGTTGGGGACGTACAGCGACCAGAGCCGCACCCCGCCGCAGGTGGCGCCGATCGCGCGCGGTTCGGTGACGCCCTCGAACTGCGGCTGGTCGACCAGCCCCCGGGTGACGTCGTCGAGGCCGACCTGCGAGGCGATCGCGACGCCGTTCCACCGGCCGTCGCCCAGGTGTTCGCTGGCGTAGCCGAGCGCCTCGAGTTCGGCGGCGGGCCAGGACTCCTGCGTCGCCTTGGTCTCCTGCATCAGCAGGACGTCGGGCCGGCGGTCGCCGAGCCACTCCAGCAACCGGGGGAGCCGGGCCTTCACCGAGTTGAGGTTCCAGGTCGCGATCCGCACGGCCCCGATCGTCCCGCACGCCGCACGGGGCGGGATCAGCGGGCGCGCAGTCCCCGGTCGGTGAACGCCACCAGCCAGGCGAAGCTCTCGTCGACGTCGGCCGCCCACTGGAACCCGCCGTCGGCCTGCAGGGTGGCGAAGCCGTGCAGCAGGCTGCGCAGCAGCCGCAGGGCGTGGTCGGTGTCGGACGGCGCGATGTCGTAGCCGCGCAGGACGGCGGTGAACACGTCCATCAGCCGGGCGCTCGCCACCAGGAACGGATCGTCCGCGCCGGTCGGGACGAGCCCGACGGTGGCGGCGTACCGGCCCGGGTGCCCGACCACGAACGCCCGGAACGCCTGCGCGGCCGCCGCGAGCGCGTCCGCCCCCGCGTACCCCTGGATCGCGGCGCCGACCGCGTCCGCCGCCTGCTCGGCCGCGAGCGCGGCGATCCCGCGGACCAGGTCGTCGAGGCCGGTGACGTGCTTGTACAGCGAGGGGGCGCGGACGCCGACGCGCTCGGCCAGCAAGCCCATCGTCAGTGCGGGCAGGCCGACCTCGTCGGCGAGGGCGGCGCCGGCCGTGACCAGGCCCGCCCGGTCCAGGCCCGCCCTAGGCACCGACGGCCTCGGAGCGCAAGAACGTCACGACGAGGTCGGTCACCTGCTCGGGGAACTGGTCGTGCGGGTAGTGGCCGGCGCCGGCGACGACCTCGAGCTGCCCGCGGCCGTCCGGGAGGGCGTCGAGGATCTTCGTGCCCTCGCCGCGGGGGTCGGCCCAGTCAGGGTCGAGGTCGCCCATGACGACCAGGACGGGGCAGTTGACGTCCGCCAACCGGCTGCCGGCGTCCTTCGCCGAGCCGGTGCCCATCTTCTTCAGCGCCTTCATGCGGCCGGGCTCGCGCAGCATCGCGGTGATGCCGTCGAGGCGGGCGCTCCAGTCGGCCGGGCGCGCGCCCGGGGTGGCGATCTCGAGGTAGCGGCGCCAGGCGCCCACGCTGCCGAGGCCGGCGGCGCAGAGCAGGCGCCACGCGCCCTGGCGGACCCGCCGGGTGCGCAGGTCGCCCAGGGCGATCGACGCGTCGCGGGTGAACGGGGCCAGTTCGACCACAGCGGTGACCAGCGACGGTTCGGTGGCCGCGGCGATGGTGGCGGCGCCGCCCGCGATCGAGTGGCCGACCACGACGGCCGGGCCGCCGAGGTGGCGGATGACCGCGAGCAGGTCGCCGGCGATCGCCGTCCGGGTCCACTCCGGCCAGTCGACGCTCGACTCGCCGCAGCCGCGCAGGTCGACCGCGGCGACCCGGTAGCCCGCGGCGACCAGCCCGGGGACGACCCGGCGGTAGGCCGCGCGGCTGTCACCCATCCCGTGGGCGAGCACGACGAGCGGACCGCTGCCGGTCACCTCGTACGCGAGGGTGCCGCCGTCGACGGCGAGGTGTTCGGTCATGACGTCCTCCAGTTGGCTAATGGTGTTAGCCAAAAGCTACGACCATTAGCCGGGCGCGTCAAGCCCCGGCCTTCACGGATCTGTCGGGCCGGTCAGCGCACCGCCCCTCGGGCCCGGAGGGCGGCGACCTGGTCCCCGGTGCGGCCGAGGTCGCGCAGCACGGCATCGGTGTCCGCGCCGGGTGCCGGCGACGGTCCGGCGACGGTGAGCGGGGTGTCGGACAGCCGGGGGGCGGGCGTCGGGACCGGCCCGTCGTCGGTGGCCACGGTCGTCCCGCGGGCGAGCGCGGCGGGGTCGGCCGCCGCCTCGTCGGGGGACAGCACCGGCTCGACGCAGGCGTCGGACCCCTTGAACGCCGCCGCCCACTCGTCCCGGGTGCGGGAGGCGAAGACCCTGGCCCAGACGGCCTTGCCGGCGGGCCAGCCGGCGGGGTCGAACCGACGCTCGGGGGAGATCAGGTCCCACTCGGTGTCGTCGACGAACGCGCGGGCGTCGGTGAGGCGGAGGAGCTCGGCGTAGAACTTCTCCTCCAGCGCACCCACCGCCACCCACCGCCCGGTGGGGGCCGACGGGTCGTCGTCGGCGCAGGCGTAGACCTCGTAGAACGGCGCGCCGGTGTCGAGCAGGTTCGCGCCGGGCGGCGCTCCCCACGTGCCCATGCGTTCCAGGCCGGTGAGGAACGTGGCGAGGTAGCCGACGCCGTCGACGATCGCGGCGTCGACGACCTGTCCACGGCCGGTGGTCGCCCGGGCCACCAGGGCGGCGAGGATGCCGGCCAGGGCGGGCATCGAGCCGCCGCCGAAGTCGCCCAGCAGGTTCGTCGGCGGCACGGGCTTCTCACCGGCCCGGCGGAAGCGGGCGAGGTTCCCCGAGCGGGCGAGGTAGGTGATGTCGTGGCCCGCGGTCGTGGCCAGCGGGCCGTCCTGGCCCCACCCGGTCATCCGGCAGTACACCAGCCGCGGGTTGCGTTCCAGGCACGCCTCGGGTCCGAGGCCCAGCCGCTCGGTGACGCCCGGGCGGAACCCCTCGAGCAGCACGTCGGCCCGCTCGACGAGGTCCATGACCACGGCGAGGCCCTCGGTCTGCTTGAGATCGACCCCGATCGAGCGGCGGCCGCGGGCGACGACGTCACGGGTGCCGCCCGGGTAGAGGCCGTCACCGCCGCGGTCGATGCGGACCACCTCGGCGCCCATGTCGGCGAGCACCATGCAGGCCCACGGGCCCGGCCCGAGGCCCGCGAGTTCCACGACGCGGATTCCGGCGAGCGGTCCGCTCGCAGCCGGGCCACTCACGACAGGTTCGCCATGAGCACCTCGCCGGACGCGCAGAGCCGCCCGGCGCCGTCGGTGATCTCGCACCGCCACAACTGTTGCACTCTGCCACGATCGACCGGTGTCGCCCGGGCGGTGAACGGACCGACGGTGTCGAGGTCGAAGACCGTGGTGTGGTTGGACATCCCGACCGCGCGACCACCCGCCTCGGTGCCCCACCAGACCGCCGCGCCGACGCTGCAGGTCGTCTCGACCGCGGCGGTGTAGGCGGCGGTCTCACCGACGGGCCCGTCCCACCGCACGGCCGCGGCGTCACCCGACGCCTCGACCACCGTCATGCCGAACGCGGCGAGGTAGGCGCCCGTCGGTGTGCTCGAGGGATCCGCCGGGTCGAAGTCGGCCAGAGTGCGGTCGGAGGTCACGGAAGCGGACGCTACCGTCGCCGGATGACCGAGCAGGCGACGGCGGGCGAGGTCACCGAACGGGCCCGGCGGCAGGTCGGCGGGTTGCTCGCCCGCGGCGTCCGGCCCGGTGACTGGGTGGCCTTCCTCGAGCCCGGCAGCGTCGACCTGCTCGCCGCAATCCACGGCTGTCTGCTCGCGGGGATCGCACCGGTCGTCCTCAGCCCGGGCCTCACCGCCCACGAGCGGGACGAGCTCCTCACGGACCTGCCGGTCCGGGTCGTCGGCGACCTCACCCCCGGCCCGCCGGCCGACCTCGGCCCGTTCCACCGCGCCCGGCCCGTG
Source organism: Jatrophihabitans sp. YIM 134969 (assembly GCF_054456675.1). Taxonomy (NCBI): domain Bacteria; kingdom Bacillati; phylum Actinomycetota; class Actinomycetes; order Jatrophihabitantales; family Jatrophihabitantaceae; genus Jatrophihabitans; species Jatrophihabitans sp. YIM 134969. The sequence goes on along the minus strand of NZ_JBTJEQ010000011.1, from coordinate 39,974 downwards.
CACGTCACCTCCGGCACGACCGGTTCACCGAAGGCGGTCTGGAGCGGATGGCTCGACGCCGACGCCGCGAGCGCGCTGCACGCCGAGGAGCGGGAGGTCTGGGGGCTGAGCGCGGACGACGTCCACCTGGTGCTGGCGCCGCTCTCGCACTCCGCACCGCTGCGGTTCGCCCTCAACACCGTGCTGGCGGGCGGATCGGTCGTCGTGCTGCCGAAGTTCGACGCCGCCACCGCGGCGGCGGCGATCGCCCGGTACCGCCCGACCACGACGTTCGCCGCGCCCGCCCACCTGCAACGGTTGCTCGACGTGCCGGACCTGGACACCAACAGCTTCCGGCTGGTGGCGCACGCCGGTTCGCCGTGCCCGGAGCGGGTGAAGCGGGCGGCGCTCGCCACGTTCCCCCCGGGCGTGGTGACCGAGTTCTACGGCTCGACCGAGGCGCAGTTCACCGTGTGTCCGCCGGAGGAGTGGCTGGCGCACCCCGGCACGGTCGGCCGCGCCCGCCCCGGGCGTGAGCTGCGCGTGCGCGACGGGCGGGTGTGGGTGCGGCTGCCCGCCCACGCCCGGTTCACCTACTTCGACGCGCCCGCCAAGACCGCGGCGGCGTGGGACGACGACTGGTTCACCGCGGGCGACCTCGGCGACCTCGACGACGACGGACGGCTGTTCCTGCGTGGGCGCGACGGCGACCTGGTCATCACCGGCGGCGTCAACGTCTACCCCGCGGAGGTCGAGCGGGCGCTCGCCGAACTCCCGGGTGTCGAGGCGGTCGTGGTCTTCGGGGTCCCCGACGAGCGCTGGGGCGAGCAGGTCCGGGCGGTCGTCGAGGGCTCCGTGACGCCTGAAGCGGTCGGCGCCTGGGCGGTCGAGCGGCTCGCGGCACCGAAGCGACCCAAGCGTGTGACGGTCGTCGCGGCCCTGCCGCGGACCCACAGCGGCAAGCCCGATCGGCGGGCGGCGCAGCGGCTCGGTTGACCTGTTCCCGACACGCTCCTGGTTACGGACAGATGTCCTGCGCGTGGAACGGTGGCGAAGCGGGCATCCTCGACCTCGACGAAGGGGTTGCTCATGACGATCGACGAGTTGGACGAAGTCGTGCGCCGCGCCGAGCGGGGCGAGGACGCGTTGTCGCTGCTGGTGCGCACCGACGGTTCCTGGGCGGTTGCGCGCCACGTCGCGGGCGTGACCCGCGTGTGCGGGTACATCGGCGAGCACGCCGCGAACCGCGACTTCGAGCTGTTCCTGCTGAGCCCGTCGCCGCGCGGCGAGTGGGTCGAGGTCGAGGTCGACGCCGCCGCGGCCTGATCCCGGCGGTCGGGTCTCGGCCCTCCGACCCAGGCGGCATGATCGGGCGGTGCGCTCCGTCCCCGAACACCAGCAGGTCGTCGCCGACCTGATCGCGGCCACGCCCGCGGTCGTCCTCCCGCTCGCCGACACCCTCGGGCGTCCGCTCGCGGCCGACCTCGTCGCGCCGCGCCCGCTGCCGGCCTTCGACAACTCCGCGATGGACGGCTACGCCGTGCGCGCGGGGGAGGTCGCCTCGGCGTCCGTCGACACGCCGGTGACCTTGCCGGTCGCGTCCGACATCCCGGCCGGGCGGATCGACGTGCCCGCGCTGGAGCCGGGGACGGTGGCCCGGATCATGACCGGCGCGCCGATGCCCGTGGGAGCCGATGCCGTCGTGCAGGTCGAGGCGACCGACGGCGGGGTGTCGGAGGTGACGATCCACGAACCGCGCGCGGCCGGCGTGCACGTCCGCCGGGCGGGCGAGGACGTCGCCGCGGGGGAGACGGTGCTGATCGCGGGCACCGCACTCGGTCCGGCGCAGCTGGGGCTGCTGTCCGCCCTCGGTCTGCCGGAGGTCGCGGTCCGGGCTCCGCTGCGGGTGCTGGTGCTCTCGACCGGCACCGAGCTGGTCCCGCCCGGGCAGGAGTTGTTGCCGGGCCAGATCCACGAGTCGAACGGGCTGATGCTCGCCGCGGCCGTCCGCGAGGCGGGCGGGATCGCCACCCAGCTGCACGCGGTGGCCGACGACGTCGACGAGTTCCACGCCACCCTGGCCCCACACCTCGCGGACGCCGACCTGCTGCTGACCTCCGGTGGGGTGTCGGCCGGGGCGTACGAGGTGGTCAAGGACGCCCTCACCGGTCAGGGGGTCGAGTTCGCCAAGGTGGCGATGCAGCCCGGGATGCCGCAGGGCGCCGGCCGGTTCGCGGGGGTGCCGGTGGTGACGCTGCCGGGCAACCCGGTGAGCTCGCTGGTGTCGTTCGAGGTCTTCGTGCGACCCGCCATCCGCGCCGCGATGGGGTACACCGACACCCACCGACCGGTGTTGCGCGCGACGCTCACCGAGCCGTTGACCTCGCCCGCGGGAAAACGCCAGTTCCGTCGGGGGTTGCTCGAGGTGTCGTTGCAGGGCGCAACGGTGCGGCCGATCGGCCCGCCGGCGTCGCACTACCTGCGCTGGCTCGCCGCCTCGAACGCCCTGCTCGACGTGCCCGCCGAGGTCGATGCGCTCGCTGCCGGCGACGAGGTCGACGTCTGGCCGATGGCCTGAAGTTCGGTCAGCGTCCGACGGCGTAGCCCTGCATGCCGCGGGGGTTCGCGGCGGCGCGCAGGATGCCGGTGTCCGGGTCGGTGGCGACGGCGGACAGCCGGCCCAGCGACCAGGCGTCGGCGACGACGACCTGGTGGCCGCGCCGCCTCAGGTCGTCGACCACCGCGTCGCCGACGCGCGACTCGACCACCACCTGGCCCGCGTGCGTCTCGCGGGGGTGGAACGACGACGGGAACGACGTGGTGTGCCAGGCGGGCGCGTCGATCGCCGCCTGCAGGTCCAGGCCCCGCACGGTGTGGGCGAGCAGGAAGCACAGTTGCCACTGCTCCTGCTGGTCGCCGCCGGGGGTGCCGAACGCCAGCCAGCGTCCGGTGTCCCGGTGGCGGGCGAGCGAGGGCGTGAGCGTGGTGCGCGGCCGTTTGCCGGGCGCGACGGTGTTCGGCAGGTCGCGGTCGAGCCAGAACATCTGCGCCCGCGTGCCCAGCGCGAAGCCCAGTTCCGGGATCACGGGGGAGCTCTGCAGCCACCCGCCGGACGGGGTGGCGGACACGATGTTGCCGAAACGGTCGGCGACGTCGAGGTGGCAGGTGTCGCCACGCGTGGTGCCACTGCTCGCGACGGTCGGCTCGCCCACGCCGGCCGCCGCGGCGCCGGTGGTGCGCACGGTGGGGTCGGTGACGTGGCGCGGGAGGCGCGGCGTCCGGCCGTCCGGGCGGCCGGGGCGCAGGTCGAGGCTGGCGTGCTCGCCGATCAGCGGGCGTCGTTCACGGGCGTAGCCCTCGGAGAGCAGGGTCTCCAGCGGTACGTCGGCGGCGTCGCCGTACCAGGCCTCGCGGTCGGCCATGGCGAGCTTCACGGCCTCGACGGCGGCGTGCACGGTGGCGGCGGCGGGTCCGTCCTCCCGGGCCGCGAGGTCGCCGTCGAGCAGGCGCAGTGTCTGCAGCAGGGCGGGCCCCTGCGACCAGGCGCCCGCCTTGGCGACCGTCCACCCCCGCCAGTCGGTGGTGACCGGTTGCTCGTAGGTCGGCGCCCAGGTGGCGAGGTCCTGGCCGGTGAGCAGGCCGGCGTGGTCACGACCGGAGTCGTCGCGCACCGGCGTGCGGCACCAGGCGTCGACGGCGTCGGCGACGGGTCCGCGGTACCAGGCGTCGAGGGCGGCGTCGATCCCCTGATCCCGGGACCGGCCGTGTCCGGCGTCGACCAGGGACTGGAAGGTCGTCGCGAGGGTCGGGTTGCGGAACAGCCGTCCCGGTCGAGGGTTCTGGCCGCCGGCCAGCCAGGTCGCGGCCGACGACGGCCAGTGAGCGCGGAAGTGCTCTGCGACCGACCCCACCGTGCGGGCGGCGCCCTCGCCGAGCGGGTGGCCGTCACGGGCGTAGCCGATCGCGTAGCGGAGCACGGTCTCGAGCGGCAACGTGCCGTGGTCGCGCAACAGGGTCAGCCAGGCGCCGACGGCTCCGGGGACGGTCGCCGCCAGCAGACCGGTGCCCGGCACGAGATCCAGGCCGAGCGAGGTGAACGCGTCGACGTCGGCGGCGGCGGGTGCGACGCCCTGTCCGCACAGCACCGTCGCCGTGTCGTCGCCGGCGCGGGCGAACAGGACCGGCACCTCGCCGCCGGGGCCGTTGAGGTGCGGTTCGACGACCTGGAGCACGAACCCGGCGGCCACGGCGGCATCGAACGCGTTGCCGCCCGCCTCGAGCACCGCCATCCCCGACTGGCTCGCGAGCCAGTGGGTCGAGGCGACCACACCGAACGTCCCCGAGAGTTCCGGGCGGATCGTGAAGGGCGTCACGCGCGGCGGATCCTCGCCTGCAGCGCTTCGACGCGCTCCCGGAACGCCCCCGAGCGCACGGTTTCCGCTTGTGCGCGCACCTCGATCTCGACGGCGTCGGCGTGCGAGACGGCTCCGGCCGTCAACCTCATGCTCGCCTTGGTGCGGGCGACCACCTCGCGCGGCGCCGCGGCCGCGCGGCCCGCCAGCTTCATCGTTGCAGCCAGCAACGCTTCGTCGGATTCGTACCGACGCCACACCAGACCGACCCGCTCCGCCTCGACGGCGTCGAGGGATTCGCCGAACAGCGTGACGGCGGCAGTGGCTTGGGGACCCATCGCGCGGTGGGCCATCCACGTGTAGCCGCCGCCGGGGTGCAGACCCAGTTGCATGAAGCGGGCGTCGAACAACGCGGTCGGCCCGGCCAGGCGGACGTCGCACGCCAGCGCCAGGTTGAGTCCCGCGCCGACGGCCGGGCCGTTCACCGCCGCCAGTGTCGGCAACGGACACCGGGCCACCGCGAGGAAACCCGCGTACACCTCACGCAGGTCGCGTTCGCTGCTGGTCTTGAGCTCTTCGAGGTTGGCCCCGGCGCAGAAGCTCGGCGCCTCGCCGGTCACCACCACCGCACCGATCTCGCTGGTGTCGTTCAGGTCGTCGAGCACCTCGACGAGGCGTCGGGAGATGGCGAGGTCCATCGCGTTGCGTGTGGCCGGGTTGGACACCTCGACCACCGCTACTCGGTCTTCAGTTCTCACCCGCACGTCGCCGCTCACGGGCTCATCATGGCTGACGCGGGGGTGGTGCTCGATGCCGCCGCGCTGCTCGACGAGCTGGGTGCGCTTGCGGGTTGTGGTTGCGCTTGGTGGGGGCAGGCTTCTTCCTGGGTGCCTGGTGGGTTCTCGTCGCGCGCTGGTTTCGATTGCGGGTGACGGTTGTTGCTGTGCAAGGGCGGTCACCTACGGGATGCGCGACGGGTTGCTGTTCGGGGTGGGTTGCGCTCGCGGGCTGCGGTTGCCCTCGACAAGAACTGGCTCCTAGGAGAAGCGCGTGCCGTCGCCGTCCGGGGTGGGTTGCGCTCGCGGGCGGCGGTTTCGCCTCGACAAGAACTGGCTCCTAGGAGAAGCGCGTGCCGTCCCGTCCGGGCCGGCTTCCGTTTGCGGGCGTCGGTTGTCGCCGGTGCCCTACCGAGAATCATTCGAGTTTGTCGATTGATTCTCTTGCGACAGCTGGTCGTTCGATATAGAATCGAACCATGGTCGCGGTCGACGAGATGGTTCCGTCACCCGACCTGCTGCGCGCTCTGCTGGCCTTGGATCCCACTGGTCTGGACGACGAGGAACGGGTCGCATCGGTAGCCGGGTGGGAACGGATGATCGCGTTCTGCACCGCCCACCAGAACGACGTGATGGTGGCCGCGTACCGTGACCACGCCGCCCCCGCCGACGGTGGCGAGCCCGACGGTGACGCCGGCAAATGGTGGGCCGAGCAACTCGGCCTGGCCCTGGGTGTTGCGGGCACGTCGGCCTACCACCGGATGATGCAGGCGGTCACCCTGGTCGAGGTAGCCCCGGCCATCTCGGCGCAGCTGCGGATCGGGGCGATCGGGGTGCATCACGCTCGCGTCGCGGCGAACGCGTTGCGGGTGGTCGAACCCGGGGTGGGTCGCACCGTGGAGCGTGAGGTCGTCGACGACCCGGGCTGGCGGACTCCGTCGCAGTTGGAGCGGGCGTTGCAGGCCGCGATCATCAAGCACGACCCTGAAGGGGCGAAGGCCCGCAACCGGGCCCGTCGGCGGGAACGCGACGTCCGGGTACGAGCCGAAGCCGACGGCATGTGCAGCCTGTGGGCGCTGCTCCCCGCCGAGCAGGGCCAGGCGGTCGCGAAGACCATCGACGCTCACGCCCGGTCGTCGAAGGCCCGCAACACAACCGGTGATGACCGGACGTTGGCCAACCTGCGTGCCGACGCCCTGGCCGCACTGGTGCTGCGGCCGCTGCACCCCACCACCGTCGCCTCCAGCACCGAACCCAGCACCGAACCCAGCACCGAACCCAGCACCGAACCCAGCACCGAACTCAGCACCGCTCTGGGCTTGGCACCGCGGATGCACGGGCAGCGTCCGGAGATCCAGGTGGTCGTCGGCTGGACCACCCTGATGGGCCTCGACGACCTCCCCGGGTTCCTGCACGGCCACGGCGTTATCGACGCCGCCACCGTCCGCCGCATCGCCTACGACGAGTGCGCGACCTGGCGTCGGATCCTCACCGACCCGGCATCAGGTCAGCTGCTGGACTACGGCCGTGAGACGTACAGCCCACCGCGGAACCTCGAGGACTTCGTCATCGCCCGCGACCAGTACTGCCGCTTCCCCACCTGCGACCGCCCCGCCGTCACCTGCGACCTGGACCACCGGCACGACTGGAACAACGGCTGCCAGACCCGCGAGCAGTGCCTCGACGCCCTGTGTCGACGTCACCACCGCCTCAAACACGAAGGCGGCTGGTCGCACGAACGCGATCCCGAAGACAACTCGAGCATCTGGACCGACCCCGCCGGGAAGGAACACCGCAAACCCGCGGCGAAACTCCCGATCCCGGAACCCGCGATCAGCGACCCGCCGTTCTAGTCGCCCAGCACCACCGTGCCGCGTGGTGTGCGCAGCTCGGCCTCGAGCCCGGGCACCGCTGCGTGCTCGACCGGGAGGTCGATGCCGAGAGCAGCGAACGCGTCGCGCACCGCGGCGGGATCCGGGTGGCGACACCGCAGCGACAGCAGTTCGACCGTGGGCAGGTCGCGGGTGGTCGGGTGCGGGGTGTCGCCCCAGTCGATGAGGAACGGGACCACTCCGCGGGCGGGTGTGAGCCGCCACCGCAGCTCGTCGCCGTCGGGGGTGCGGCGGGACATGGCGAACGGGTCGCCGGGATCGTGCCCGGCGGCACGGGCGGCGGCGACCACGGCGTCGACGTCGGGTGGGTGGACCGCCCAGGTGACCAGCCGGGTGTGGTCGAGGTCGTCGATGCCGAAGGGCCGCGGCTGCGGCGGGTCAGGCTGGGCGGGGTCGGGGCCGACGATCTCGAGGTATGCCGACCCGCCGAGGCCCACGAGGACGTTGGCGGTGCCGAGGCCGGTGTGGCTGCCACCGCGGGCGGGGGTGATGCCGGAGTCCGCGGCGAACGTCGCAGCTGCCGCGGCGATGTCGGGGGTGGCGAGCACGAGGTGGTCGAGGTGGTCGAGCCCGCGCACGGCGGGGTCACCCACCGTCGGGGTGGTGGCGCACGTCGGGCTCCGGCGGGCGGCGGCGGCCGGGGATCGGCAGCCGACCCAGCCGGCTCGGGCGGGGCAGGTCGATCGGGGTGGGCTCGACGTGCGCGCCGCCGGGCAGCAGCTTCGAACGCGGCGCGGGATCGGCCGCAGGTCGCGGGGCCGGGTCCTTGCTCGACGGCTGCGGGGTGGCGACGACCACCGCGACCCCGGGCACCTGGCCGAGGGTGTGGGCGACGTTCGCGGCCGTCGGCCGGTCGGCGGCCGACGCGGCGATCATCCCGGTGAGCAGGTAGCGCCAGGCCGCGCCCAGCTCAGTCGGGACGGCAGGCGGTGCGGTGCGGTGGCCGAGCAGGGAGTCGAGGAGCACGACGCCGAGTGCGTAGACGTCGGCCGCGGGGCCGACCGGGCGGCTGGAGGTCTGCTCGGGTGCGCGGTAACGGTCGTCGGCCGCCGTGGCGGGCGTTCCGGTCGGCCGCAGCCGTGCCAGCAGGCGGGTGTCCGGGGCGGTCCGGATCTCGACGTGTCCGGGGTCGAGGGCGAGGTGGCAGCTGCCCGCCCGGTGCCACGCGTCGAGTTCGGAGGCGACCTGGGTGCCGACGAGCGCGACCTCGACCGGGGTCATCGGGGCCGGGTGCGCGAGCCGGTCGGCCAGGGTGAAACCCGCCGCCGCCACGTGTCGCGTCACGGGCGCATCGTTCCCCGTACGCCCCTCGAACGAACGTCGTGTAGGGATGACCCCGTGAGCGACGTCGCCCCCGCGTTCTACCTCCCCCGCGGCTCCGGCCGGTACGAGCCGACGCGGGCCACCGAGAGCCCGTGGGACCACGCCGCGCAGCACGGCGGGCCGCCCTCGGCGCTGCTCGCCGAGGCGATCGACGCGTCGGTCCCCGGCGCGGCGGACGGCACCCTGCGCCTCGCCCGTATCTCGCTGGACTTCCTCGGTCCCATCCCGCGGCGCGAGGCCGAGGTCGAGGTCAGCCCGGTCAAGCCGGGACGACGTGTGCACCTGACCGACGCGCGGATGCTCGTCGACGGTCGCCCCGTCGTGCTGGCCCGGGCCTGGCACATCGCGACCGGTCCGCAGCCCCCGGTGCCCGGTGCGACGCCACCGGAGACCGCGGCGTTGCCGCCGGCCGCCGAGCAGCGTTACTTCGCGGGGCAGGACGACTGGGGCTACGGCCAGGCGACGGAGTGGCGGTTCGTCACCGGCGACTTCGACAGCCTCGGCCCGGCCGACGTGTGGACCCGCGTCCGGGTGCCGCTGGTCGACGGCCAGCCGCTGCGCGGTCTGCACCGCGCCCTCATCGTGGCGGACTCGGCGAACGGCCTCTCGGCGGAACTGCCGCTGGCGCAGTGGTTCTCGATCCCGCCGACCATGTCGACCACGCTGCTGCGTCACCCCGAGGGGGAGTGGGTCAACCTCGCGGGCTCGACCCGCTTCTCCCCGGACGGCCTGGGGTTCGCCCGCGCCGATCTCGCCGACGCCACCGGGTGGTTCGGCGAGGTCGGTCAGCCGCTGCTGGTCGCGGCCCGCTGACTCAGGCGATCGCGGTGCGGCCCAACAGCGTCAGCATCGGGCGTTCGGCCGGCAGCACGAACGGGTCGTCCAGGCGTCGTCGCGCTGCGGCGGCCACCCAGCCGCGGGCAGGGTCGCTGCCGTCGTCGAGCAGTGCGGCGCAGAAAGCCCGCCGGGCACGGAGGAACCCCTGATCGGAGAGCTCCGGGTCCGGCTTGACCGCGGTGCGCAGCACGACGTACGCGTAGGCGCGGTCGGCCACGCCCGGGCCGCGGCGCGCGGTGCACCAGTCGATGACCACCGGACCGTCCGGGCCGAGCAGGACGTTGAACGGGTGCAGGTCGAGGTGGAGCAGCGCGTCGCCCTCGCCGAACGCCAGCGGCAGGTCGGGCGGGGCGGGCACGTCGGCGAGCCGGTCCAGCAGGTCGCGCAGCAGACGGGTGGCGGCGGGCAGACGTTCGGGGTGCTCGAGGGCGTCGGCACCGAGCGACGGGCCCGCGACTGCCGCCATGACGATCGTCGGGCCCTCGGCGTCGAACACCTCCGGCGCCGGGTAGCCGTGCGCGCGGACGTGCCGCATGAGTTCGGCCTCGGCGGTGGCGTCCCGCCCGTCGCGGTAGACCCGGCGGATCCGGCCCGGGGCGTCGGCGTACACGTCCGCGGTGCGCCCGGCGGCGACCGGTCCGGTCACGGTCGCTCCGTTGCACACAGCAACGCATCGCCCGCCGCCGCGACCGGGTCGTCCGCCAGTCGGCTCACCCCGTGGCGCCGCGGGGACGCAGCCGTCCGCCCGGCAGTGGCGGCGCAGCCGTGCGTTCCCCGTGCCAACCCGGCACGGTGCCGAAGCGGCGGTCGGCGTCCTGCCACTCGCCGCGGAAGTCCGCGATCTCGTCGTGCGATCGGCCCAGGAGGTTCCACCACATGACGATCCGTTCGGCGAACGGCTCGCCGCCGAGCAGCATGAGCCGTCCGGTGCCCTCGATCCGCAGCGTCGACCGACCGGTCCCGAGGTAGAGCAGCGAGCCGATGGGGAGGTCGACACCGTCGACCGTGACCCCGGCGTCGACCGCCACGGCGGCGTACTCGAAGTCCGGTTCGAGCGGGAGCACCGCGGCCCCGCCGAGCACGACGTCGAGGCCGACCAGCGGGGAGTGGACCGTCCCGGGCGAGGCGACCCCGCCGAAACCGCCGAGCACGACCCGGACCTCGGCGTCGTCGACGCTGACCGTGGGCAGCCCGCTGTGGTGCTCGAACGCCGGGGCGGTGTCACGGGCGTGGTCGGGCAGGGCCACCCACAGCTGCGCGCCGTGCAGCAGCGCCGGGTGCGGGACGGGGGACTGCTCGCTGTGGGAGATGCCGTGGCCCGCGGTCATGAGACCGAGCTGGCCCGGCGTCACGACGACGTCGTGGCCGAGGCTGTCGCGGTGGTGCACGGTGCCCTCGAGCAGCCACGACACCGTCTGCAACCCCGTGTGGGGGTGCGGCGGGACCTGCATGCCGGGCGAGGCGGAGATGTCGTCCGGGCCGTAGTGGTCGAAGAAGCACCACGCGCCGACCATCCGCCGCCCGAGGGTCGGCAGGACCCGGCGCACGTCGGTGCCGTCGCCCAGCGGGGCCTTGCGGCCGGCGACCAGGTCGAGGACCGGACCGGTCGGCGTCTCGGTCCGACCCCCGCGTTCGACCTCGCGCGGCGCACGCTCGAGGTTCGACATCAGTCGCGGTCGACCAGGTGCGTGCCCTCGAACTGGCCCAGTTCCTCGCGGTAGAACTCGATCCGCAGGCCGTTCGGGTCCTGGATGTAGAGGCTGTCCTCGACCCCGCGGTCGGGCCCGAGGTACTCGCTGCCGCTGGCGTCGAAGCGGTCCTTGAGCCTCGCGAAGTCCTCGGCCGGGGTCGACAACGCCAGGTGCTGCAACGCCCCGATGGTCTCCTCGAACGGCTGGTGCTCGTGGCCGGGGAAGTCGAAGAAGCCCAACAGGTTTCCGTGGCCGAGGTCGAAGAAGAAGTGACTGGATCCGGCGTAGTCGCGGTTCTCGACCAGTTCCACGAGCGGGAACCCCAGCGTGTCCTGGTGGAAGCGGATCGTCTCCTCGACGTCGCGGCACACGAAGGCCACGTGGTGGACGCCCCGCGTGGGGGTGCGGGGGCGCTCGGAGCCGGGGCGCAGGTACTTCTCGCGCAGTTCGGCGCGACGGGCGCGCACGGCTTCCAGTTCGGCACCTTCGGGCTGCGGCATGGGACGAGGTTAGAACGTGTCGGGCACGGTCGCGATCCCCTGCAGGTAGCGGCGGTAGCGGCCGGTCAACAACGCGCGGTCGCCGTCGAGCACGACCGCGACCGTGCCGCCCCGCGCGGACAGCTGGCGGGCGAGGAACGAGGTCCGTCCCAGCCGTTCGCACCAGTACCGCGCGAACTGCGAGTGCGCCGAGCCGGTGACCGGGTCCTCACCGACCCCGGCGCCCGCGCCGAAGAACCGGGAGACCACGTCCACCGCGCCGCTGCCGGGCGCGGTGACGACCACGCCGCGCACGTCGAACGCACGCAGCGCCGACAGGTCGGGATCGGCTTCCCGGACCTCCGCTTCGTCGGCGAGCACCAGGACGACGTCGGTCGCGCGATAGGTGGCGACCGGCTCGACGCCGACGGCGTCGACCAGCGCCTGCGGAACTGTTGCCTCCTGCAACTGTGCCGCGGGGAAGTCGAGCGTCACGGCGTCGTCACCCGCTCGGCGCGCGGCGAGCCACCCCGACCGGGTCCAGAACGCGAGGGTCGACGCCTCCGGGTGGACGTCGTCGAACAGCAACCCGGCCGAGGCGAGGGTCGCGTGTCCGCACAGGTCGACCTCGATCTCGGGGGTCCACCAGCGCAGGTGGTAGGCCGGACCGTCGACCGGCGCCCGGCCCGCGTCGTCCGGCACCACGGGGTGCAGGAACGCGGTCTCCGAGAGGTTGTTCTCCTCGGCGATCGCCTGTGCGAGGGCGTCGGACGGCCACGGGTCGCCGGCGGGCAGCAGCACCACCGCGGCGGGGTTGCCGGTGAACGGGCCGTCGGTGAAGGCGTCGAGTTGGAACAGCGGGAGGTCCACGGTCACCATCGTGCCGGGCGGGTGGAACCGACCCGGCGGCGGTGGCCGGGCGTCACCCGATGCCGACCCGCTGCCGTTCCGGCTCGATGACGCCGACGATCCGCGCCTGTCCGCGCGGGTAGGGGGCTCCGGTGTAGGCCGTCGAGATCCGGTCGGCGACCTCCCAGGCCTCGTCACCGTCGAGCCACTCGACGACGCGGCCGCGGACGACGACCGGTTCGAACGGGTTGTCGGGCGGGGTCAGTGAGAGTGCGACGCGGGGGTCGCGGCGCAGGTTGCGGGCCTTCTGCGAGTCCGGGCCGGTGAGGAACGCGAGGCGGTCGCCGAGGGTGTCGATCCACACCGGGACCGAGTGGGGAGCGCCGTCGGGCAGGACGGTGGCGAGGTGGGCGAGCGCGGTGCTCTCGGCCGCGCGGCGCACGCCGGGGTCGAGGCTCATCGCGCGACCTCGTAGCGCAGGTGGGTGACGCCCGGTGCCGGCACCGACTCGACCAGGTTCAGGTGGACGTGGGACGGCAGCGCCTGGAACACCGGGCGACCGCCGCCGAGCAGGACCGGCACCTGGTGCAGGACCACCTCGTCCACGAGGCCGGCCGCGAGCGCGGCGGTCGTCACGCCGCCTCCCATCAGTGAGACGTCGCCGCTGCCCGCCTGCTCCCGGGCGACGGCGACCGCGTCGGCGATCCCGGTGGCCACGAAGGTCTGGCGGGGGTGGACCTGCGGCGCGGGCCGGTGACTGAGGACGACCAGCGGCGCGGTCGGGTGGGGAGCGCCGCCGGTCGACCACCCCGAGTCGTCGTAGGTGGTGCGGCCGGCGAGGGTGGCGCCCACGCGGCCCGCCTCGGCGTCGAACACCTCGGCGCTGGCGGGGCTCAGGTGGAAGCCGTCGAACACGGAGCTGGGTGTGTCGCCGTCGAAGTACCAGTCGAACAGCATCGTGGCGTCGCCGAGCCCGCGACCGGCGCCGGGGTCACGCCCGGTCAGGTAGCCGTCGACCGAGACGGCGTGGGCGCTGAAGACCTTGCTCATCGCTTCCCCCTGGTGGGTGAGTTCCTTCAAGAGACGCCGTGACCGTAGCAGCTTGAGTTCCTTCAAGGAACCCCGAAGCGTAGGATCGTGTCGTGCAGCGGACGAACTTCGGTGACATGGCCTGCTCGATCGCCCGGACCCTCGACGTCATCGGCGAGCCGTGGTCGCCGTTGATCCTGCGCGACGTCTACGTCGGCTTCACCCGCTTCGAGCAGCTGCAGGCCGATCTCGGCATCTCCCGGAAGGTCCTCACCGAACGCCTGCACCACCTCGTCGACCACGGCGTGCTGGAGCGGCGGCCGTACGACGCGCGCCCGCGGTACGAGTACGTGTTGACCGAGAAGGGCATGCAGTTGTTCGACGTGCTCATGGTGATGGTCGGGTGGGGTGACCGGTGGCTCGCGGGCGGGGCGGGCCCACCCGTGCTCTACCGCCACCACACGTGCGGGCAGATCAGCCGGGCCGAGCTGCGGTGCGCCCACTGCGGCGAACCGATGCACGGCGACACCATCGACGTGCTGCCCGGCCCGGGCGCTGCGGCCTGACTCAGCCGGACGTCGGCCAGGTGTCGCCCCACTCGACGTCCTTGGCCTCGCGGTAGGACGACGAGGACTTGGCGACCCGGACCGGCCCGGTGGTGCCGTCGGCGGCACAGACCTGGAGCTCGACCAGGCCCTTGCGGCGGGTCGGGCGCCGGAGCACCCGGTCCGGTCGTCGGGCGGCGGCGCGCCGACCCAGCGCGACGTACGAGTACTTCTCGTCCTCGTAGTTCTCCTCGGCGCCCTTGAGGTGCCGGTGGGCGGACGAGCGGGGCAGTCGCTGCCCGAAGTGGCACCAGTCAGACCGTGGCAGTGGGCAACGTTCGTCGTGGGGGCAGGGTGCGAGCGTGTGGGCACCGGCCTCGAGCAGCGCGTCGCGGGAGTCCAGGAGCGCCGCGTACGCCTCGCGGCGACCGGGTTCGAGCAGCAGCAGGACGTCGGAGGTGGCGTCCCACAACCGCCGGGCGAACCCGACGGGATCAGCCAGTTCGTTGCCGACGTAGCCCGCGGTCACGAGGTCGGCCGGCCCCGAGGCGGCGGTCCAGTCGCCGGTCACCCACGTGACGCGTGCGTCGGGTGCGGCCGCCGCGAGCACCGTCCGGCCGGCCGCGACGGCACGTTCGTCGGGTTCGACGAGGGTGAGGGTCGTGAGCGAGGGCCACACCGCGACCGCCGCGCAGGCCGTGGCGCCCAGGCCCGAGCCGACGTCGAGCAGCGAGGTGGGGGCCAGGTCCGGGGCGTTGGACGCCACCGCCCGACACGCGGCGACCGCTGCCGCGTACGTCGCCGGGAACCGGACCGTCGCGTACGCGGCGAGTTCGGCACCGGAGCGGAGCACCGGCCCGGAGGCCGACGAGGTGCGGGCCCGGTAGCGCTCCGAGAGCGCCCGCGCCGCGGCGGGGTTGCCCCCGCGGCCGACGGTCGCGAGCGCGGCGGACACCGGGGCGGGGAGGTCGACGGCGCGCACGCGGCCATCATGACGTGTGGCAGGTTGGGTGCCATGGACGACTCGTGGTGGCGCTCGGCCGTCGTGTACCAGATCTACCCCCGCAGCTTCGCCGACGGCGACGGCGACGGCATCGGTGACCTCGCCGGCGTGTTGCAGCACGTCGACCACCTGGCCACCCTGGGGGTCGACGTGGTCTGGTTCTCCCCGCTGTACCGCTCGCCAATGGACGACAACGGCTACGACATCAGCGACTACCAGGACATCGACCCGTCGTTCGGGACCCTCGAGCAGTTCGACGAGGTCCTCGCGGCGTTGCACGAGCGCGGCATCAGGGTCGTCATGGACCTGGTCGTCAACCACACCTCCGACGAGCACGCGTGGTTCGTCGAGTCGCGCAGCAGCCTCGACAACCCCAAGCGGGACTGGTACTTCTGGCGCGACCGCCGCGAGGACGGCTCGTTGCCCAACAACTGGTCCTCCTACTTCGGCGGGCCCGCCTGGGAACCCGACGAGCTGACCGACCAGTGCTACCTGCACCTGTTCAGCCGCAAGCAGCCGGACCTGAACTGGGAGAACCCCGAGGTCCGCGAGGCCGTGTACGCGATGATGCGGTGGTGGCTCGACCGCGGGGTCGACGGCTTCCGCATGGACGTCATCAACATGATCAGCAAGACCGACGGCCTACCCGACGGCACCGGCGGCAGCTTCGAGGGCCACACCGGCGGTGAGCACTACCTCAACGGTCCCCGCGTGCACGAGTACCTGCACGAGATGCACGAGCAGGTGTTCGGCGGCCGGGAGGGGGCGTTCCTCACCGTCGGGGAGACGCCCGGCGTCACCACCGAGGAGGCGCGGCTGTACACCGACCCGGCGCGGGCCGAGGTCGACATGGTGTTCCAGTTCGAGCACGTCGCGCTCGACGCCGGTCCGGGAGGCAAGTACGACCTGCGGCCGATGCGCATGATCGACCTCAAGCGCAACCTGGCGAAGTGGCAGGAGGCGCTCGGGGACGTCGGCTGGAACAGCCTGTACCTCGACAACCACGACCAACCCCGGGCGGTGTCCCGCTTCGGCGACGATTCCCCCGTCTGGCGCGAGCGTTCCGCCACGGCGTTGGCGACGGTGCTGCACCTGCAGCGGGGCACCCCGTACGTCTACCAGGGCGAGGAACTCGGCATGACCAACGTGCCGTTCGGCTCCATCGACGACTTCCGCGACATCGAGTCACTGAACCACTACGCCGCCGCCGTTGCAGCGGGCAACGATCCTGAGGACGTCCTGCGCTCGCTGCGGATCAAGTCCCGCGACAACGCCCGCACGCCGGTGCAGTGGACCGCCGGCCCGCAGGCGGGGTTCACCGAGGGCGAGCCGTGGATCGCGGTGAACCCGAACCACGACGAGATCAACGCCGAGGCGCAGGTCGGCGACCCCGCCTCGGTCTTCTCGCACTTCCGTCGACTGATCGAGCTCCGGCACACCGAGCCCGTCGTCGCACAGGGCGACTTCACCCTCGTGCTCCCCGACGACGAGCGGGTGTTCGGCTACGTCCGCGCCCACGAGGGCACCGAACTGCTGGTCCTCGCCAACTTCACCCGCGACGACCTCGAGATCGACCTCGACGGCTGGGCCGACGCCACCTACGTCCTGGGCAACCACCCCCAGCCGCCCGAACAGCCCACCACGCTGCGCGGCTGGGAGGCCACGGTCTGGCGGCGGTGAGCCTCGGGCGTCCTAGTCCAGCTGGAAGGCGCCGGTGACGTCGACGATCACCTGCGTGGATCCGTTGGCGTTGTAGACCCGGAACCGGCCTGACGTCAGCAGCGGTTGGGCGGCGTCGGCCGCGGTCTCGCTGGCGATGGGGTTGAGGTTGCTGGCCGTCGGCCGCGGCTTGCCGTCGGCGTAAATGGTCAGGTAGGTCGCGACGGTCGGGCTGACCGAGGTCAGGTTGACGTTCGCCACCTGCGGGGACGAGAAGCCCGTGACCGCGGCGGCGCCCGTCGCGCCGGGGCCGAGGCGACCGAAGCCCTGCGGGATGCGGGTGTCCACGACGCGACGCGGGGTGATCGGCGTGAAGTACAGCCCGCCCGGTTGGCCGTTCGGGCCGTAGATCCCCACGATGTCGACGAGCACGTCCGTGGCCGGTGAGACGTTGTTGCTCACCGCGAAGGAGAACGTGCTGCAGGTCGGCGGGTTGACGCACCGCGTCGGCACGATGGCGAAGTTGGGGATGGTCTGGCCGCGGGCGAAGTTGAGGGTCGAGACGGTCGGGACGTTGTCCGGATCGCCGTCCCAGGCGCGTAGGTAGCCCGAGCCGCGGGGGTTGACGGCCGTGATCGTGACGGCGACCGCGCGCACGCCGGCGTAGTTCCCGCCGCCGGGTCGAACGAACGCGCGCTGCACCGTACGCACGGCCCCCGGTCCGAGCGCGCCACCAGCTCCAAGCGACCGGCTGTCGAGCACCCGCACCGGGTTGCTCAGCGGGTAGTAGCTCGACGCCGTGGCCGGGTCGGCGGCGTCACCGACGTAGTAGCCGTAGAGGTCGACGATCAGATCGGTGGAACCCGCACTGTTGTACAGAGCAACCTTCTGGTTCGAGGCGCTCGCCGGCAGGGCGACCGTGACCGAGTTGGCGCGGGTCTCGCCGGCCCGGTGGCTGAGGCTGGAGGCCAGGGGTCGGGTCGCGCCGGCCGGGTAGGCGGTGATGTAGCCGGCCTTGGTGGCGTTGACGACGGTCACGTTGACGACGACGGCCGAGACCACGCGGTCGGGCAGCCGACCGGAGAAGTCGACCACGGCCGTCCCGCCCTGCGCGACGGCGCCGCCGCCGCGGGTGTCGAGGACCCGGAACGGGGTGAGCGCCACGTAGCGGCCGACGCCGTCGGGGTGGGGAGCCGCCGCGGCGGCCGGTGCTCCGAGCGGCGCCGCGGTGAGCGCGGCCCCCACGAGGACGAGCGGAGCGAGGACGCGGGCGACGCGACCGGTCACGGACATGTGCAGTTCTTACCACGGAAGATGTCATCGCGGACACGGTTCCGGGAGCAGAAGCTCGGCCGGTGACGCCCGCCGACGGGCGTCACCCCGTCACGGGGTCGACGTCCGCGGCAGGGGTGAGCGCGCGAGGAAGCGGCTGATGACCAGGCGTTGGATCTGGTTGGTGCCCTCGAAGATCTGCATGATCTTGGCGTCGCGCATGTACCGCTCGACCGGGACCTCGCGGGTGTAGCCGTAGCCGCCGAAGACCTGCACGGCGTCGGTGGTCACCTTCATGGCGTTGTCGGTGGCCACCAGCTTGGCGATGGACGCGGCCCGGCCGAAGGGGCGGTCGGCGTCGCGGCGGCGGGCGGCGTCGAGCATGGTGGCGCGCGCCGAGTCGACCGCCGCCGCCATGTCGGCGAGCAGGAAACCCAGGCCCTGGTGGTCGATGATCGTCTTGCCGAAGGTCTCGCGTTCCTTGGCGTACGCGACGGCGGCGTCGAGCGCGCCCTGCGAGAGACCGACGGCGCACGCCGCGATGCCGAGTCGCCCGGAGTCGAGGGCCGACAGCGCGATGGTCAGGCCCTGGCCCTCCCCGCCGATCAACGCGTCGGCCGGCACCACGACGTCGTCGAAGATGACGTTGGCCGTGGGGGAGGAGGTCATGCCCATCTTGTGCTCGGGGCGCCCGAACGAGAGACCGGCGCTCGAGGCCGCGACGTGGAAGCACGAGATCCCGCGCGCGCCGCTCTCGGCGTCGCCGGTGCGGGCGAAGACCAGGTAGTAGTCGGCGACCCCGCCGTGTGTCACCCACGCCTTCGTGCCGTTCAGCACCCACGAGCCGTCGTCGCGCCGCGTGGCCTTCGTGCGCATCGCGGCGGGGTCGGAGCCCGCGTGCGGTTCGGACAGGCAGTACGCGCCGAGCAGGTCGCCGCCGAGCATCGCCGGCAGCAACGCCGCGCGCTGGGCGTCGCTGCCGAAGCGGCTGACCGGGTAGCAGGACATGACGTGCACGCTGACGCCGACGGCCACCGACGCCCAGGTGGCGGCGATCTCCTCGAGCACCTGCAGGTACACCTCGTACGGCAGGTCCGCCCCGCCGAACTGCTCCGGGTAGGGCAGTGCCAGCAGGCCGAGTTGGCCGAGCTGGCGGAACTGGGCGCGGGGGAACTCTTCCGCCGCCTCGTACTTCGCCGCGATCGGCGCGAGTTCCTCGGCGGTCAACCGCCGCACGGTGTCGAGCAGTTCGACGTGCTCGGGGGCGGGCAGCAGACGATCGACGGCCATACGCGGAACTGTACTGTGGGACGTCCCCTGGTACTACTCGTCGACCTGGTGATGTGATGCACTCCGTGACCGTCCCGCCGATGCACGACGACGATCCCGCCGCGCTGACCGGCCGACGGGGTGCGCTGCTGGACCAGCTCACCGACCTGTTCCTCGCGCGGGGCATCCGCGGGTTCACGCTCGAGGACCTCGCCACCGAGCTGTCGTGCTCGAAGTCGACGCTCTACGCGCTGGCGCCGAGCAAGGAGCAGCTGGCGGCCCGGGTCGTCGAGTACTTCTTCCGCCGGGCCGCGCGCCGGGTCGAGACCCAGGTCGCGCGGCGGCGCAGCCCCGCGGCCCGGGTCCGCGAGTACCTGCTCGCCGTCGCCGGCGAACTCTCCGCCGCGAGCCCGACGTTCCTCGCCGACGTCGCGGCCAACGCGTTGACCCGGGGCAGCTACGAGCGGCACACCGCCATCGCCGCCGACCGCATCCGCGCGCTGGTGGCCGCCGGGGTCGAGAGCGGCGACTTCCGCGCCGTCGACCCGGTGTTCCTCGGCGAGGTCGTCGCGGCGGGCATGGACGCCATCGAGCGTGGCGGTGTCACCTCCCGCACCGGCCTCACGCACGCCGAGGCGTACGCGCAACTGGCCGCGCTCGTGCTCGCCGCCGTGCGGACGGCCTGAGCACGCCTCTGACGAGTTGATCAAGGAGGTGTGGTCGCTACCGTCGGCGTGTCGCACGACCACGACGCCGGGGGACGATCAGCCAGCATGCGTCACCGGGTGACGGCGTAGAGGAAGCACCCGGGGCCGAGGGTCCTGACGTGCACGGTGCTGACGCCCGAGTCCCACAGCAGGCCGAGGCGACCGGCGTCAGGTCGACGTCCTCGAGGACCACGGTGTTGTGCTCGTAGTCCATGCCGTCGTCGGCGTCGTAGGTCCGCAGGACTCTCGGCCCGCGCATCAACGGGGGCGGCAGGCGGTCGGTGGCAGCCGGACCGTCGCACGTCGCCACGTGGACGTAGACCGGGCCGACCTCCGTCCAGACGGACGGGTGGTCGAACGGCGCGTGGGAGATCAGCGCGACGGTCTCGCCGGCGACGGCGTAGCGCAGGCAGCAGCGCAGCGGTTCACCCTCGCCGGTCGCTGCGAACGCCACCAGGTCGTTGTCGTACCCGTCCGTGCCTCTCTCACGGACGCGCTGCAGACGGGCGGGGTCGATGGCGTGGACGGTGAGCGTGCCGGTCGGTGTGGTGGTCACGTCGGGTCCACGGTCCGGGTCGCCGTCCTGTGAGGTGCGGGCTCCGGTCAGCGCGGGTCGACTCTCGGGATGCCGCCGTCGGCGTCGTCGCTGTCCTCCTCGGCGCACAGACGCGCGTAGGTCCGGTTGCGCAGTCGCAGGACGACGGCCGCGAGCAGTCCCGCCACCAGCGACCCGACGAGCACGCCGATCTTGACCTGGTCGTCGGTGGCGGTGCCGTCGCCGAAGGCGAGTTCGCCGATGAGCAGCGACACCGTGAAGCCGATCCCGCAGAGCATCGCGAGGCCGGCGACGTCGGTCCACGACAGTTCCGGTGCGAGTTCGGCGCGGGTGAACCGGGCCACCAGCCAGGTCGCGGCGAGGACACCGACGGGTTTGCCGACCACCAGACCGACGACCACGCCGAGGGCGATCGGGTCGCTGACGGCGTCACGCAGGCCGCCGAAGCCGCCGACCGTCACCCCGGCCGAGAACAGCGCGAACAGCGGCACGGCGACGCCCGCGGACAACGGGCGGAAGCGGTGCTCGAAGTGTTCGGCGAGGCCGGGGCCGGCGTCGGGTCCGCCGGCCGCGCGGCTGCGGATGACCGGCACGGCGAAGCCGAGCAGCACGCCCGCGACGGTCGCGTGCACCCCCGATGCGTGCACCAGCGCCCAGGTGATCACGGCGAGCGGGAGCAGCAGCCACCAGGAACGCACGCGCCGTTGCACCAGCAGGGTGAACAGACCGAGTGGCACGACCGCCAGTGCCAGCGGCCAGAGCACGAAGTCCGCGGTGTAGAAGACCGCGATGATGACGATGGCCACCAGGTCGTCGACCACCGCGAGGGTCAGCAGGAACGTGCGCAGGGCCGACGGCAGGTGGGTGCCGATGACGGCCAGCGCCGCGAGCGCGAACGCGATGTCGGTGGCGGTGGGGACGGCCCACCCGCGCAACGACGAACCGTTGCCTAGCGCAACGACCACGGTGCACAGGACGGCGGGGACGACGACGCCACCCAGGGCGGCGGCGACCGGAACGGCCGCGCGCGACGGGTCACGCAGATCGCCCGCGACGAACTCGCGTTTGAGTTCCAGGCCGGCCACGAAGAAGAAGATCGCGAGCAGACCGTCGGCGGCCCAGGTCGCGAGCGACAGGTCGAGGTGCAGGACGCTCGGGCCGAGGACGAACTCCCGCACGTGCGCGTAGCTGTCGGCGAGCGGCGTGTTGGCCCACACCAGGGCGGCGACGGTGGCGGCGAGCAGGAGGACGCCGCCGATGGTCTCCTGCCGCAGCACCTCGGCGATCCGGCTGACCTCGGTCCGGGAACCGCGGGCGAGCACCCGCAGCCGGGTGGGAGGCGTGCTCACGGGCGGATCTCCTCGGGTCGTCGACTGGATTCCGCCACCGGATCCGGTGATCCGGTGTGCCGACCAGACTTCCCGGCGCTCCGGTCACGAGCCTACCCACGCCGTTCCGCCGGGCACCGGCACGGCATTTTTGCCCCTTTCGCCCCCATTGCCGGAGTGCTGCACTGGTCCCACCCCGAACCGTCCACGCCGTGGAGGCCCCCGTGCGTCGCTCCGTCCCCCTCGTGTCCGGAGCGTTCGCGCTCATCGCCGTCCTCGCCGTCGCGCTCGCGTCACCCGCCGCCGCGTCCGCCGCGGACCACTACGTCGCCCTCGGCGACTCGTACTCGTCGGGCGTGGGAGCGGGCGACTACACCGACGACTCCGGCGACTGCGACCGCAGCACGAACGCGTACTCGCAGCTGTACGCCGACACGGTCGGGCCGGCGTCCTACGTGTCGGTGGCCTGCAGCGGTGCCACGACCGCGTCGGTCAACGCGACGCAGATCCAGGCCCTCTCGGTGTCGACCACGCTCGTGTCCATCACGGTCGGCGGCAACGACGTCGGGTTCGCCGACATCATGACCACCTGCGTGCTGTACGGCGAGGACGACTGCATCGCGGCCGTGGACGACGCCGAGGCCACGGCCCGCGCGAACCTCGCCGGCTGGCTCGACTCGACCTACTCCGCCATCTCCGCGGCCGCACCCGCCGCGCGGGTCGTGGTCCTCGGGTACCCGGTGTTCTACGACCTCTCCCAGACCGGGTGTGTGGGCCTCTCCGCCGCCTCGCGCGCCAAGATCGACGAGGGCATCGCGCTGGCCGACAGCATCATCGCCGACACCGCCGCGGCCCACGGTTTCGCCTACGGCGACCCGACGAGCGCGTTCCGCGGCCACCAGATCTGCGACGACGACCCCTGGCTGCACTCGCTGAACTTCGTGGACGTCGGCGTGAGCTACCACCCGTTCGCCGACGGCCAGTCCGGCGGTTACTACCCAGTGTTCAGCGCCCTCGCCGGCTGAGCGGACCGACGTAGCCTCACCTGGTGCGCATCGTCGTGACGTCGAGTGGCGGCGCGGGCCACATCGGGCCGCTGGTGCCGATCGTCGCGGCGCTCCGGCGGCGTGGTGACGAGGTGGTGGCCGTGGTGCCGCAGGCGGCGGCCGGCGCCGCGCAGCGGGCCGGCGCCGAACTGGTCGTCGCACCGGATCCGCCGGCCGACGAACTGGCCGACGCCTGGGCGCGGCTCCGAACCGCCGCACCCGCGGTGGCCAGCCGCATCGCCAACGGCGAGATCTTCGGCCGGCTGGACACACTCGCAGCGCTGCCGGCAGTGCGCCGGGTCGTCGCCGACCGGCGTCCCGACCTCGTCGTGCACGAGGCCGCCCACTACGCCGGAGTCATCGCCGCGGTCGAAGAGGGTGTGCCGTACGTCCAGGTGGCGATCTCCTTCGCGGACGCCGAGGCGGGATCGTTGCGTCATGCAGCGGTTGAGCTCGACCACATCGCGCCGGGAACATCGCACGCGATCACAGGTTCCCCGTACCTGACGCGGTTCCCCGCGGCGTTGGACGTCTCGCCGTATCCGGTGACCCGCCGCTACCGCGCCGCGGTACGGGAACCGACCGCGCGCCCCACCGAGGGCGGTCCGCCCCTGGTGTACGTCACGTTCGGCACGGTGGCGTCGGCCGTCGACGAGCGGGGCACCCTCCACCGCGCGGCCTTGTCGGCCCTGACCGGCCTCCACGTCCGGGTCCTGGTCACCACCGGTCGCGGCCACCGCCCGGACCTCGGCGAGGTGGAGGCCGGTGTGACGGTCGAGGAGTGGGTCGACCAGGACGTCGTCCTCGCCGAGGCCGCACTGGTGGTCTGTCACGGCGGCTCGGGCACGGTGCTCGGTGCTCTCGCACACGGAGTCCCCGTGGTGGCCGTCCCGCTGTTCGCCGATCAGTCGGTCAACGCGACCCGCGTGTTGTCGGCCGGTGCGGGCCTCGCCCTGACCCGGCCGTCGACCTCGGCGGCATCGGCGACCACCCTCGCCGCGACGGAGGTCGCCGCGCTGCGCGCCGCGGTCGAGCGGGTGCTCGGCGATCCCGGGTTCCGGTC
The DNA here is from genome assembly GCF_054456675.1 of Jatrophihabitans sp. YIM 134969. Classification (NCBI taxonomy): domain Bacteria; kingdom Bacillati; phylum Actinomycetota; class Actinomycetes; order Jatrophihabitantales; family Jatrophihabitantaceae; genus Jatrophihabitans; species Jatrophihabitans sp. YIM 134969. The sequence goes on along the minus strand of NZ_JBTJEQ010000011.1, from coordinate 16,319 downwards.
GCGCGCCGGGGAGATCGGTCGTGCGATGCGCACGGCCCCGGACGTGCTCACGCACCTGGACGAATTCGCTGGGCGGGCGGGATAGCGTCACCGACGTCGCATCCTGCGACCAGTCCTTGAGGAGGTGAGCCCCGTGCCGGTTCCCGTCCGTCCGTTCCCGAAGGGCTCCTCCCGTGGACTTCCACCTCAGCACTGACCCCACCACCCCGGCCGACGGCGTCGTCGAGCGCGCGTTCACCGTCGGGGACGTCCCCGGCGTCCTCTGGTCGCCGGCCGTCCCGGTCGACGGTGCCCCCCTCCTGCTCACCGGACACGGCGGCGGGCTGCACGTGCACGCGCCGGGCGTCGTCGCGCGGGCCGTCGCCGCCGTGCGCCGCGACGGTTTCCACGTCGCGGCGGTCAACGCCCCAGGCCACGGCGGACGGCCGCGGTCCGACCGCGACGCCGCCTGGGTCGCGGAACTCGGCCGGGCCCGCCGGGCCGGCCGGTCGCTCGCGCCGGTCGTCGTCGCGTTCAACGCCTCGCTCGCCGAGCGCCACGTCCCGGAGTGGCGCGCGACCATCGACGCCCTGCACACGCTGCCGGAGATCGACCCGGCCGCGCCCATCGGCTACGCCGGCACCACCCTGGCCGCGATGATCGGGATCCCGCTGGTCGCCGCCGAACCCCGCATCGGGGCCGCCGTGCTCGGCGGCGCGTTCGCCTCGCCCACGTTGCTCGGCACCGCCCGGTCGATCACCGTGCCGGTGCAGTACCTGCTGCCGTGGGACGACCCCGAGATCGACCGCGAGTCCGGCCTCGCACTGTTCGACGCGTTCGGCTCGGAGGACAAGCTGTTGCTGGCGTTCCCCGGCTCGCACCGCACCGTGCCGGGCGCGCGCATCGACACCGGCTTCTTCCGCCGCGCGCTGCGGACCTGAACGACGGGAGGATCAGGAGGTCCGGCCGAACCGTTGCACCAGGCTCCAGTGGTCGAAGACGCTCCACACCTCGACGATGCGGTCGTCACGGACGGTGTAGAAGACGTACTCGCGGAACTCGATCCTCTCGCCGACGGCCTCGATGCCGACCCACGGCGCCGCGAGCGTGCCGGTGTCGGTGTAGCGCACGAGGACCCGGTCGCCCGTGACGACGACCTCGTCGGGGTTCCAGCGGTAGTCGGGGAGCTTCGCGATGTTGCCCCCGACGTGGTCGTCCCACCACTGCTGGGCCGTCATGTGGACGCCGTTGTGGGTCAGCTCCGGCGCGACACACGCGAACGCCGCCTCGGCGTCGTGGGCGTTGAGGGCCGCGACGTAGCGGTCGTACAACGCCCGCACCGGGGCGGCGTCCTCACTCACCGGACGACGCGCGTCGGGTCAGCGGGTGGCGCGACGGGCCGCGGTGGTCGGCGCGACGTGCCCGGCCTCGGGGTCCTCGCTGCGCCGCGGGGGCGCGCCGAGGTGCGGCACGTCCATGTGGTGCAGGGCGGCGCGGGCGACCAGCTGCTGGTGCGTGACCGTCCGCTGCGAGCGCTTGCCACCGATGAACGTGATCGCCCAGTGCAGGATCGTCGTCACCTGGTTCTTGAAGCCGACCAGGTAGAACACGTGGACGCCGAGCCACAGCAGCCAGGCCACGAACCCCGCGAACTTCACCCCGCCGAACCGCAGCGGACCGATGTCGCCGACCGCGGAGAAGCGCGAGATCGTCGCCATCGAGCCCTTGTCGAAGTAGTGGAACGGCGGCAGCGGCGCCTTGCCCTTCAGGCGGCGCAGGATCGTCTTCGACGCGTACTTGCCCTGCTGCATCGCCACCTGCGAGACACCGGGCAGCTTGTCCAGGCTCATCATGTCGCCGATGACGAACACCTCGGGGTGACCCTCGACGGTCACGTCCGGCTTCACCGGCACGCGGCCGGCGCGGTCGACCTCGAGGCCCGCCTGTGCCGCGATCTTGGCGCCGAGCGTGGAGGCCCGGACGCCCGCCGCCCAGATCACGGTGCGGGCGTCGATCCGGCTCTTCGCGCCGTGGTCGTCGGTGACGTCGAGCCCGGCGTCGTCGACGCCGGTGACCCGGTTGTTGAGCCACAGCTCGATGCCCAGGCTCTTGAGCCGCTCGGCCGCGTGGGCCGACACCTTCGGCCCGTAGGTGGTGAGCACGCCCGGCAGCGCGTCGACGAGCAGGATGCGGGCCGTGCGGGTGTCGACGTTGTCGTAGTCGCTGGGCAACGTCTTGTGGGCGAGCTCGGAGATCTGCCCGGCCATCTCGACGCCGGTGGCTCCGGCTCCCACGACGACGAAGGTCAGCAGTTCCTGCTGCCGCTGCGGATCGGTCTCGAGGTTGGCCAGCTCGAACGCGCCGAAGATCCGCCCACGCAGTTCGAGGGCGTCGTCGATCGATTTCAACCCGGGGGCGTCGAGGGCGTACTGGTCGTTGCCGAAGTACGAGGTGCTCGCGCCCGCCGCGACGATGAGGCTGTCGTACGAGGTCACGGTCGTGATGTCGAGGACCTGCGAGGTGACGGTCTGGGCCTCGAGGTCGATGGCGTAGACGTCGCCCAGCAGGATCTGCAGGTTCTTCTGCTTGCGCAGGATCTCGCGCGTGGCCGGGGCGATCTCGCCCTCGGAGAGGATGCCGGTGGCGACCTGGTACAGCAGCGGCTGGAACAGGTGGTGGGTGGTACGGCTGATCATGGTGACGTCGACGTCGGCGCCCGCCAGCTCCTTCGCGGCGAACAGCCCGCCGAACCCCGATCCGATGATCACCACGCGGTGACGTCGGGACACTTCGTTCCTGGCCATCAGCAGGCCTCCTGTCATCGGTGGTGCGTTCACTCAGTGCAACGGTTCCCGTTCCCCGGCCAGTCCCTCACCGGCTGTGACGTGGACCGACACCGCGTACCCGGACCCACGGTCCCACGGGTCGCGCGCCCAGGTCGACCAGCGCTCCGTCAGCTGCAAGCCCGCGGCCGCGCACCAGGCGTCGTAGGTGTCGAGGTCGAACGGGGCCTCGGGGACGGGCAGGTGGGGCGCGGCGAGGCCGAACCCCGCGACGAGCACGCCGGTCCGCGCCGCCAGGGCGGCGACCACCCCCGCCTCGGTGCCCGGCGTCAGCAGGATCATGACGTTGCCGGCGGCGACCACGAGGTCGAACGGACCGGCGGGGACCTCGTTCCCGGCGAGGTCGGCCAGCGCCCACGTGACGTCCGGCCCCGACCGGCGGGCGTGCTCGAGCATCGTCGGGTCGGCGTCGACCCCGGTGCAGACGTGCCCCAGTTCGGCCAGCCGGATCGCGACCCGGCCGGTGCCACACCCCGCGTCGAGCACGCTCGACCCCGGTGCGAGCAGGGAGTCGACGAACGCCGCCTCGCCGTGGACGTCGGCCCCGGTGGCGGCCAGTCGGTCCCAGTGCCGCGCGTACGCCGCACCGCGCGGGGCGTCGGCGAGGCCGTCCCAGCGGGTCACGCGTCGGCGTGGGGGACGTCGGTGAGCACGTCGAACGGGGCGTGTCCGCGGCCCTCCACCCGGTACCGGCCCCACGGGTCGGGATCGCCGAGCGTGGTCTCGGCCTCGCCCCGGGGCGTTCGCAGCACGACGGTGCCGCGGGTGCCGACGGTCTCGGCGAGGGTGGTGACGGCCGGGTCGGCCGCGAGTCGCCCGTACCAGTGGTACCGGCCGGAGATGGTGTCGACCTGGCCCCGGAGCGTCACCTCGACCGGCACGACGGTCTCGCCGTGGCGCAGGCTCGCGGACCCGTCGTATCCGTCGTGGTCGAAACCGTCCTCGCCGGGGGGTTCCTCGTTCATCGTCACTCCTCGGGAAGCGGGTCGTCGAGGCCGAGCACGACGCCGTTCTCACGCAGTTCGGCGTCGATGGCCGCCCACACGTAGAGGCTGACGGCGGCGACGATCTCGGCGCGGGTCTGACGGGTCTCGACCGGCTGGCGACCCCACCAGACCATGCTGGACTCGACCAGGCCGATGAGGGCGCGAGCGCCGAGTTCCGCGGTGTGGGCGGGCATGCCGAACGTGGTCATGAACAGCGTGAGCAGGGCGGCGAGGCGCGCGGCGACGGTGTCCTCGACGCGTTCGAGTTGGCCCGACACCCCGGCCGCGACCTCGGCGCCCGCGGCGAACTGGCGCAGGAAGCCGTACCGACGGGGGTGCTGCTCGACCCAGCCCGCGATGCCGTCGAGGACGCTGGTGATGATGTCGCGGGCGGTGCGACCCTCGCCCAGCGGGCCGAGCACGCGGGCGATGAGGTCGTCGGCGAGTTGGGCCGCCGCCGCCTGCTGCAGGTCGTCGAGGTCGGCGAAGTACCGGTAGAGGACGGTGCGGCTCACCCCGGCGTGCGCCGCGACGTCGTCGAAGGTCGGGCTGCCGCTGGCCGTGGCGTCGATCGCGTCGATGGTCGCGGCGACGAGGGCCGCCCGGCGGTTCGCGCGGTGCTGCACCCAGCGCTCGCGACGGCCGTCGACGACACCACCCGAGTCGTCCACCTCCACCGCCACGTCGCGATCGTATCGGCGGTGCGGGAGGCTGCCGGCATGCCGAACGAGACCGTCGTGACCGTGCGAGGCGCCTTCGAGTCCAAGATCGCGCCCGAACGCGCGACCGTCAGCCTCACCGTCGGGTTCGAGGGGCCCGACAAGGGCCAGGTGTACGGCCGCACCGTCGAGGCGGCGAACGTGGTCGCGGGGCTCGCGCGGTCGCTGGTCGACCCCGAGCGCGGCCCCGCCACCTGGTGGGCGAGCGAGCGGTTGCGCACCTGGTCGCACCGGCCCTGGAACCAGGACGGGAAGCAGTTGCCGCCGGTGTTCCACGCCGCAGCGAGCATCCAGGTCAAGTTCCGCGACTTCGACGCGCTCGCCCGCTTCGTCGACGACGTCGGCACCCGGCCGGGCGTGGCCGTCGACGGCATCGAGTGGGCGCTCACCGAGGCCCGGCGCCGCGAGCTGGAGCGCGACGCCCGCCGCCGGGCCGTGGTCGACGCGACCGGACGTGCTCAGGACTACGCCACCGCGGCGGGTCTGGGGTCGGTCGTGCCCGTGGCGCTGGCCGACGCCGGCATGCTCGGCGACCAGAGCGCGCCGCACGGTGGGCCGGGCGCGGTGGCCTTCGCCCGCGCGGCGTCGCCCAAGGCCGGCGGGGACGCGGAGTCGCTCGACCTGCAGCCGGAGGACGTCACCGTCGCCGCGAGCGTGGACGCGCGCTTCGTCGCCTCCGCCTCTGCCACGTAGCTGTTACCCGATGTTGCTGTTACCGCTTGACACGGGTACACGAGTGTCGTCAACCTGTCTGTGACAGACCGTCACACCCACCCGGAGGTACCGGTGACCCTGCTCAGCGCCCCCGCGACACCGAGCAAGCCCGTCGCCGACCGCGAGAAGACCGCCGCGCGGCTGCTCGCTTCGTCGTCGAAGAACTCCTTCGACCCCGAGCTCGACATCGACTGGGACGCCCCGGACCTCCCCGGCGTGCCGCACATGCAGCTGCACCGCACCACGCTGTACGGCACCGAGCTCTGGGACCGGATGACCGAGGAGCAGCGGCTCGCGCTCTCGACCCACCAGATGGTGAGCACCGCGCGGGTCGGCCTCTGGTTCGAGGTGCTGCTCATGGGGATGCTCACGAACCACGCCTACAACCTCGACCCGGCCGCGCTGCACACGCAGTACGCGCTCACCGAGGTCGGCGACGAGACCCGCCACAGCGTCATGTTCGCCCGCTTCGCCCACCGGCACGGCGGCGAGCAGTACCGCCCGGCGCGCCACGTCCACGAGCTCGGCAAGTTCTTCCGCGCGGTCGCCCCGACCGGCCCGGCCATGTGGGCGGGCACGCTCGTCGCCGAGGAACTCCTGGACCGGTTGCAGCGCGAGGGGATGAACGACGAGTCCCTGCAGCCGCCGTCGCGGATGATCGCCCGCATCCACGTCATCGAGGAGGCCCGGCACGTCCGGTTCGCCCGCGAGGAGCTCCTGCGGGTCGTCCCGGAGACCCCGAAGCCGGTCCTGCAGGCCCACGCGGTCCTCGCGGCGCTGGCCGCGAAGCACATCGTCGACAGCCTGGTCCACCCCGAGGTCTACGCCGCGGCCGGTCTGGACCCCGACGAGGCTGTGAACGTTGCACGGCGCAACCCTGTCTGGCATGACACCATCCGGTGGATGGGCGAGAAGATCATGCCGTTCCTCGACGACGCAGGAATGGTGACGCCGGCCGCTCGGCGGATCTACCGACGCGCCCACCTGCTCTGAACGCCGCCGCGGACGGCGGTCGCTCGCGCGCCGGCCGCGTCGGTCTCGCGGGCCGGGTCGTCTCCGGCATCGCCACCTTCACCGTCGGCTCAAGCGTGGTGGGCGCCGCCGTCGTCGCCGTGCTGCTGGCGTTCTTCGTCCCGCTGCCGGTGAGCGAGACGGTGGCGGCGCGCGTCGCCGTGCTGGCCACCGCGGGTGGCTACCTCGTGCTGGCCTGCGTGGTCGGGGTGGTGGTCGGCGTGGTCCGCAACCGCCGCACCCTGCAGTGGCTCGTGGTCGGTGCCGACCCCACCCGCGACCAGGCGAACCACGCGCTCCGGCTGCCCGTCGACGTCGCGGTCATCTCCGCGGTGCTCTGGCTGGTCGGCGCGGTGGTGGTCGGCATCGTCACGGCGTCGCTGGCCAGCGACTCACGGATCGCCCTGCGGGTCGTGCTGACCATCGTGCTGGGCGGCCTGGTCACCTCGCTCGTCTCGTACCTGCTGGCCGGCCGGGTGGCGCGTCCGGTCACCGCCATGGCGCTGGCCGCGCACCCGGACCGGCGGCGGTTGGTGCTCGGGGTGACACCCCGGCTGATGCTGAGCTGGCTGCTCGCGAGCGGCGTGCCCGCGCTCGGCGTGCTGCTGCTCTACGCCGATCCGAGCAACCTGGGCGGCCCCACGCCCGCGGCTGTCGTGCTGCTGGTCACGACCTCGCTCGTGGTCGGAGGTCTGGGGATGCTGCTCGCGGCCCGGTCGGTCGGCCAACCGCTGCGGCAGCTGCGGGAGATGGTCGAGCGGGTCGGTGACGGTGACTACGACGTCCGGGTGCGGGTCGACGACGCCGGCGAGATCGGCCTGCTCCAGGACCGGGTCAACGCGATGACCGAGGGCCTCGCCGAGCGGGAACGGCTGGCCGACCTGTTCGGCCGCCACGTCGGCGCCGACGTCGCCCGCCGCGCGCTCGCCACCGGGGTCTCGCTCGGTGGTGAGGAACGCACCGCGGCCGCCCTGTTCGTCGACATCGCCGGGTCGACGGCGCTCGCCGTCGAGCGCGGGCCGGGGGAGACCGTCGCGATCCTGAACCGGTTCTTCCAGGTCGTGGTCGACGCCGTGGAGCGTCACGGTGGCTTCGTCAACAAGTTCGAGGGCGACGCCGCGCTCTGCGTGTTCGGCGTGCCCGTCGGCCTCGACGACGCCGCGGGATCCGCCCTCGCCGCCGCGCGGGACATCGCCACCGCCGTGCGGTCCGCGGGGGAGGTCGACCTCGGTCTCGGTGTGGCCTACGGCCGGGTCGTCGCCGGGCAGGTCGGTGCCACCAGCCGCCTGGAGTACACCGTGATCGGCGACGCCGTGAACGAGGCGGCCCGGCTGACCGAGCGCGCCAAGGCCGTCCCGGGACGCGTGCTCGCGAGCGGGGACGCGGTCGGGGCGGCGTCGGAGGCCGAACGCGCCCGGTGGGACGAGGGCGAGACGACGGTGCTGCGGGGCCGCTCGGCGGCCACGACGGTGTTCACCGTGGCCGCGTAGCGCCAGCGCGCTGTCGGATCGGCGACTCACAGTCCGGCGGACGGTCCCAGGTGGGTAGGACGTGCGCATGGCGATCGGTGGACGTGTGGGCAAGGCCGTGGCGAAACGGGTGCCCGTGCCCGACAACGTGGCCACGGCGGTCGAGGACGCACTGGACAAGGCGGTCTCGGTCCAGCACTCCGCGGTGGTCAGGTACATCGCCCGGGCCCAGGACAAGGACCCGGCGATGACGCCCTTCCAGCTCGTCGAGCGTCTCGAGAAGCGCTACCGCTCCTCGGTGATCGGTATCGGCGCGGTCTCCGGCGGCGCGGCCGCCGCTCCCGGCCTCGGCACGGCCGCGGGGCTCGCCACCAGCGTCGTCGAGATCGGCGCGTTCGCCGAGGCCACCGCCGTCTTCACCCTGGCCCGCGCCGAGGTGCAGGGCATCACCGTGACCGACGCCGCCACGCGTCGGGCCCTGGTGCTGGCGGTGCTGCTGGGCGAGAGCGGGGTGCAGGCCCTGCAGCGCGAGGCGGGCGCCGCGGCCGGGACGTCCTGGCTGGGGGCGCTGCGCGAGGGCGTGCCCAAGCAGTCCATGTCGTCGATCAACTCCTCGCTCCTCAAGCACTTCCTCGGCCGGTTCGCCGCGAAGCAGAGCGCGCTGATCGTCGGCCGGGCCGCACCCTTCGGGATTGGCGCGGTGATCGGTGGTGCGGGCAACTACGCCGTCGCCAAGGGAGCGATCGCGGCCAGCCGCAAGCTGTTCGGCCCGCCGCCGCACGACTTCCCCGCCCGGGTGGTCGAGATCGTCGGTCACCCGGTCGACACCTCCAAGCGGGCGCCCAGCCGGCGCTGACCGGCCGGGAGGGTCGCCGGCGGTGAGCGGCCGCTGGGGGTTGATCTGGACGCGCTGTGAGCTCGGCCGGTCGATGGTGGGTCGCGGGGCGCGGTCGGGCACAGTGGGAGTGGACGGCGAGGTCCGTCCACCACCCAGCAGTTCGACAGTGAGGTCTTCTTCGTCGTGAGCACCACCGATCAGCAGCGTTTCCGAGTTCCCACCCGCGACGAGATCAAGGCTTTCGCCTCCGAGGTGCGGCGCGAGAGCCGCGTGCACGTCCCGCTCGAACTGGACCCGCGTTCGCCGCTCTACGACAAGCACGAGATGCGCAGTGCCGTCATCGCCATAGGCTTCGTGGCCGGCGTGGTCCTGATCGGCCTGACCGTCGGGTTCGTCGCCCTCTTCGGCTGACCCCGGGTCCGATCGGCTCAGACCGTCGGCGCGTGGATCGTCAGCGCGTACACCAGGCTCTCGCCGTTCGCCCCGGGTTCGCGTCGACCCGTGTCGGCGAACCCCAGCTTGCGCACGACGTTGCTCGATGCAACGTTCCAGTCGCTGATACCGGCGAAGAGTCGCCGGTGGCCGGCCCCCGCCGCCCAGGCGACCACAGCCCGCGCGGACTCGGTCGCGTAGCCCTGTCCGTGGTGGGAGCGCAGGAACTCGTAGGCCAGTTCCGGTTCCTCGGGCGTGCCCCGCCCGCGCGGGACGAGCGCGCAGTACCCGATCGCCACACCGCCGGCGACCTGGACGACCGTCCAGAACCAGCCGGGCTCGGATGCGAACCCCGTCGCGAGCTCGCCGACCGTCGGATGCCCCTCGGCGTCGAGGCGCCGGTGGGCGGGTACCCGCGGGTCCCGTTCCGACCAGAGTCGTCGCACGACCACGGCGTCCTCGGCGACCCGGGGCCGCAGGAGCAGCCGCGCGGTGCGGAGCTCGGGCGTGACCACCGGACGATGGTCGCAGCGTCGAGGAGCCTGCTGACGTCCGACCCGGCCGCTACGGTCGGCGCCGAAGCGGTTCGCAGCGCGAGGTCGGGAGGCAAGGGTGAAGCTGCTGCTCACGTCCGGGGGAGTCAGGAACCCCGGCATCGAGCGCGCGTTGCTCGACCACCTGGGCAAACCGGTGGCCGAGGCCGACGCGCTCTGCATCCCCACCGCGCAGTGGGGGCACCCGATGTGCGGGCCGGTGTCGGCCCGCAACTCCGTCAGCGGCACCCCACCGCACGGCGGGATGACCGCCCTGCCGTGGAAGTCGATCGGGCTGCTCGAGCTGACCGCCCTGCCCACGATCGGGGCCGACCGGTGGGAGCCGTGGGTCCGCGCCGCCGACGTGCTGCTGGTCGACGGCGGGGACGCGACCTACCTGGCCCACTGGATGTGGGAGTCCGGGCTGGCCGACCTGCTGCCGTCGCTGCCCGACACCGTCTGGGTGGGCGTGAGCGCCGGCAGCATGGTGATGACCCCGCGCATCGGCGCGGACTTCGTCGAGTGGTCGGGCGCTCCCGACGACCGCACGCTCGGGGTGGTCGACTTCTCGATCTTCCCGCACCTGGACGTGTTCCCGGACAACACCCTGGCCGAGGCGAGGCGGTGGGCGGCCGGCTTCGACGGTCCGACCTACGCCCTCGACGACGAGTCCGCGATCGCGGTCGTCGACGGCCGGGTCGAGGTCGTGTCCGAGGGGCAGTGGCACCAGCTGTCGTGACGGCGCCGCCCGCCTCGGCCCCCGGGCGTGGTCGACCGGTTCGCTGTCAGTCGGTGGTGTCGTCGTCGGCGCGGGCCCGGCGCTCGGCTGCGACCTCCCGGGCCTGGATGCGTCGCGAGGTCTGCACGTTCTTCAGCGCCAGCAGCACGCCGTAGACCGCGCCGACCACGCCGACGGCGAGGAACACCCACCCCAGGGCGGGCACCGCACTGCGGGCGACCACGATGATGCCGAGGGCGGCCAGCAGCGCCGCGACCAGCAGGATGGTCATCACCGGCAACGGCGAGGGGTGCCCGCCGGCCGCGCCGCGCTGGGGGATGGTCATCAGTTCACCTGCCTGGTCTGGCCCGCCCAGTACGGCGCGCGGAGCTTGAACTTCTGCAGCTTGCCCGTGGCGGTGCGGGCGAGTTCGTCGACGAACACGACCTTCTTCGGGCACTTGTAGCCCGCGAGCAGGGTGCGGCAGTGGGCGATCAGGGCGGCTTCGTCGACGTCGGACCCGGGGTCCTTCACCACGAGCGCGGTGACCAGCTCGCCCCACTTGTCGTCGGGGATGCCGATCACCGCGACCTCGCGCACCGCCTCGTGCGAGGTGAGGGCGTCCTCGACCTCGATCGAGCTGACGTTCTCACCGCCGGTGATGATGACGTCCTTCTTGCGGTCGGAGATCGTGAGGTAGCCGTCCTCGAAGGTCCCGCCGTCGCCGGTGTGGAACCAGTTGCCCTCCTGCGCCTCGGCCGTCGCCTCGGGGTTGTCCCAGTAGGAGTCGAGGTTGTGGTTGCTCTGCGCCAGCACCTCGCCGCCCTCGGAGACCGCGATGCGCACGCCGATCGCCGGTGCCCCGGCGCGACCCAGCAGCCGGGCCTGCTCGGTCGGCCCGAGGTCGTCCCACTCGTCGCGGAGGCGGTTGACGGTCAGCAGCGGCGAGGTCTCCGTGAGCCCGTAGATCTGGATGAACTCCCAGCCCAGTTCGGCGCGGACCCGCTCGATGGTGCGGGTCGGCGGTGGGGCACCGGCGACGATGACCCGGGTGCGGTCGCGGCCCGGGATGTCGCCCTCCCAGGAGCTCGCGGCGTCGAGGGCGGCGTTGACGACGGCCGGAGCCGCGCACATGACCGTGACGCCGAACTGCTGCACCCGGCGCAGGATCTCGGCGCCGTCGATCTTGCGGATGACCACCTGCCGCACCCCGACACCCGTCGTCCCGAAGGGCATTCCCCACCCGTTCGCGTGGAACATCGGCAGGGTGTGGAGGTAGACGTCACGGTCGGTGAGCCCCGCGTGCAGCGCGAAGACGGTGGCGTTCAGCCAGGTCGCGCGGTGGGTCTGCTGCACGCCCTTGGGTCGGGCGGTGGTGCCCGACGTGTAGTTGATGGTGGCCGTCGCCAGCTCGTCGGCCTCGGTCCACGGTTCCGGCGTGGCGTCGCCGGTGCCGCCGACGCCCCAGATCTCCTCGTCGTCCTCGCCGATGACACGGACGGTCTTCGCGGTCACCCCGCCGTCGTCGAGCAGGGTCTGCTTCAACTCGGGGTCGACGAGCAGCACCTCGGAACCGGAGTGCTCGACGATGTAGCGGACCTCCGCCGCCGAGAGCCGGAAGTTGATCGGGACGTACGCCCGCCCGAACCCGGAGACGCCGTAGAACGAGGTCAGCATGCGGGCGCTGTTGTGGCTGACGATCGCGACCCGGCCGCCGCGGGCGACACCGAGCGAGTCGAGCCACGCGGCCTGGTGCCGGGCCCGCTGCGCGATCTCGCGGTAGGTGACCTCGCCCCAACTCGGCGCCGGCTGCTGCGGCTCGTCCACCACCCCGACCCGGTCGGGGTAGACGGTCTCGGCACGGTCGAGGAAGTCGGACACGACCAGCGGGTAGTACACGGGCGGACCTCCGGCGTCGACGGCGGTGACGCCCTGATCCTGCCCCGCCGCCGCGAGCGCCGTCATCCCGGTGTCCGAGACCTGGACAACGGTCGGGCAGGGTGACCGCTCGTGCCCATCGCGTCGTCGACGTCCGGACGACGCCGCGCACTGACGTTCGTCGTCCTCGGCGGACTCTCGGCGTTCGGTCCGCTGGCCACCGACCTGTACCTCCCCGCCCTGCCCGAGGTCGGCCGCGACCTGGGCGCCGGGCAAGGCGTCGTCCAACTGACGATCTCGTCGTCGCTGGTCGGTCTCGCCCTCGGTCAGCTCGTCGCCGGGCCGCTCTCGGACAACCTCGGCCGCAAGCGGCCCCTGCTCGTCGGGCTGGTGGGGTTCGTCGTGCTCTCGCTGGTGTGCGTGGTCGCGCCGAACGTGTGGCTGCTGATCCTGGCGCGGTTGCTGCAGGGCGGCTGCGGCGCGGCCGGCCTCGTGATCGCCCGGGCGATCGTGCGGGACCTCTGGGGACCGGTCGACTCCGGGCGGGTGTTCGCCGAGCTCACGATCGTCAGTGGCCTCGCGCCGATCGTCGCGCCGCTGCTCGGCGCGCAGCTGCTGCGGGTCACCTCGTGGCGGGGGTTGTTCGTGGTCCTCGCCGGTATCGGGGTGCTGCTGGCGCTGGGCGCGCTGACGTTGCGGGAGAGCCTGCCGGCGGAGCGACGCCGGTCCGACGGCCTGCGTCAGACCCTCTCCGTGGGTGCGGATCTGGCCCGGTCGCGGGCGTTCGTCGGGTACGCGCTGGCGGCGGGGTTCGGTACGGCGTGCCTGCTGACCTACATCGCGGCGTCGCCGTTCGTGCTGCAGACCGGCTACGGGGTCTCCACCACGGTGTTCAGCGTCGTGTTCGCCACCAACTCCGTCGGCATCGTCGTCGCGGGGCAGGTCGGGGGACGGCTGGTGCGCCGGGTCGGGTCGGGCCGGCTGCTGACCGTCGGTCAGGTCGCGCAGGCGGCGGGGACGGTGACGCTGCTGGTCGTCGCGCTCTCCGGGACCCGCGCCCTGGTGCCGCTGCTCGTCCCTCTGTTCGTCGTCGTCGCGTGCGTCGGACTGGTCAGCCCGCACTCCACCGCCCTGGCGCTCGCCCCGCACCCCGACGTCGCCGGCTCGGCCAGTGCGCTCGTCGGGGCCTCCCAGTTCCTGTTCGCCGGGCTGATCTCGCCGCTGGGCGGCGTCGGGGGCACCGGTTCGGCCGTCCCGATGGCCCTGACCATGGCGGTGGTGGCCGTCGTCAGCCTGGTGCTGTGCCGGTGGCTCACCCGCGACCCGGGTTGACGGGGCGGGCAGGCTGCACCCCGTGGACGGTCCGACGATCCGACGGGCGGGGCCAGCCGACGCCGACACGGTCGCCGACGTCTACCTGCGCTCCCGGGCCGGCGCGGGTGACGCCATCCCGCCGGGTGTGCACCCCGACCACGAGGTCCGTGACTTCGTGGCGACCGTCGTCGTGCCGAGGCGCGAGGCGTGGCTCGCGTGTGGACCCACGGGCGAGGCGCTCGGGGTGCTCGTGCTCGACGGCGACGACCTGGACTGGTTGTGGGTCGTCCCCGAGGCCCAGGGGCAGGGGGTCGGGACGGCGTTGCTGGCCCACGCCGAGCAGCTGCGCCCGGACGGCCTGGCGCTCTGGGTCTTCGCCTCGAACACCCCGGCGCGGGCGTTCTACGAGCGGCGCGGGTGGCGGGCGGTGCGCACCACCGACGGCGACAACGAAGAAGGTGCTCCGGATGTGCGCTACGTCCGGGGCAACCACTGGGAAGCTGGGTAGGTAACGCGGGGCCGAGGCCGGTTCCGGTCGAGGACGACGAGAGGTGTGGCACATGCAGTGGTGGGGTTGGGTCATCCTGGTCCTGGCGGTGATCGTGGTGCTGTTCGTCGGGTTCCTCGCGCTGCAGGCCCGGCGGCGGAGCGGCGGGGTCATCGTCGGTGGCAAGCGTCGGGGGAGCCGGAAGTGACGACGCTCCTGCGGGCCAGCGAGATCACCAAGCGCCCGGTCGTGACGTTCGCGGGCGACGACATCGCCCAGATCAAGGACATCGTCTACGGCGGCGACGGCGGTCAGATCCTGGGCTTCACCCTCGCCGGTCGCGGGTTGTTCAGCGGACCGCTCAAGGAATCGTTGCCTTGGGCATCGGTCGCCGCGCTGGGGCCGGACGCCGTCATGGTGCGCGACGCCACCGCGCTCGAGCCGCGCCAGGACCTGCTGGACGAGGCGAGCCGGACCGGTGGCAACGGCGGCGACGTCCTCGGTTCCGAGGTGCTCACCGACGCCGGGACGTCGCTCGGCACCGTCACCGACGTGATCGTCGAGACCGACGCCCGCACCTGCGAGGTCGTCGGGTACGAGATCGAGTCGTCGGAGGCGATGGGCACGAAGGGCCAGAAGGTCCTGATCCCGCTGCCCGACACCATCTCGGCCTCGGGCGAGCACCTGGTCGTCCCCGCGACGGCGCAGGACTTCGTCAGCCACGACCTCGCCGGTTTCGGCGCTTCGGTCGACGCGTTCCGCACCCAGCTGAAGGGCGGTCGGCAGTGACCAGCTTCTCCGACGCGAACGGCCGCAAGGTCGTCAGCACCAGCAGCGCGGAAACCGTCGGCAAGGTCGACGGCTTCGTCGTCGACCCCGTGACCCGCTCGGTGGTCGCGCTCGAGATCAAGAAGGCGGAGTCCGGCGACGTCCTGCTGTGGCGCGACATCGCGGGCTTCGGCGAGGACGCCGTGACCGTCGCCGACGCCGGAGCGATCATCGACGCCCCGCCGGAGATCGACGCGTTGCAGGGCAAGGACCACGAGCTCAAGGGCAAGCGGGTCCTGACCGTCACCGGGGTCGACCTCGGCAAGGTCAAGGACGTCGACTTCGACGCCCAGACCGGCGCGCTGACGATGCTGACGCTCAAGGGCCACGAGATTCACGGGAGCGCGTTGACCGGCGTCGGGTCGTACGCGGTGGTCGTCCAGGCCTGAGCGCCGTCAGCGGGCGAACTGCACCCGCACGACCGCTCGACGCTTCGAGGGTCGGTGGACCTCGGTGAAGCCGGCGGCGAGGAACGTCGACAGCAGGCCGACGTGCAGTTCCTCGGCCAACGCCCCCTCGGCCGTGATCATCGGGTAGGCCTCCAGCGCGGCCACGCCGTGTGCACGGGCGTGGGGCACTGCTGCCTCGACCAGCACGCGGCTGACCCCGGCGCGGCGGTGCCCGGCCCGGGCCAGGACGCAGGTCAGCGCCCACACCGAGGGATCGCCGCGGTCTTCCGCGCGGCCGTCCCACGGTGTGCGGTGCACCCGCACCAGCCCGGCGTGCCCGGCGCGCGGTGCCACCGCGCACCAGCCGACCGCGACATCGCCTGCGTACGCGACCAGGCCGGTGGTGTCGGGCGCGTCGGGGTCACCACAGGCCGTCTGCTCGTGCAGACGGTGGACGCGCTCCTCGACCGGTTGCTTCGAGAACGCCTCGAGGGGAGCCAGCCGGTAGCGCTGGCAGCGGCACCGGGCGGCGGGGCCGCGGACCCCGAACACGGCGTCGAGGTCCTCGCACGGCACGCGGTTCGCCGGTACCACCCGCAGGTCGTCGGTCACCATCGCCGCAGTGTCGCCGAGGCCGCCGACAACGGCGGCGTGCTCAGGCCGGCCGGAACGCGCCGTCGGTGAGCACGGGCACGACGTCGTCGGCGTCGAGCTGTCCGGCGACGTGGACGTCCGTGCCGTAGCCCGCGGCGATCAGCTCCCGACCGCTCGCCGTCGCGGCCAGCGCCACGCCCGCCCGTCCCTCGAGCGCGCGGTGGGCGGCCACGGCCAGCTCGGCCTCGGGAGACAGGTCGCCGACCAGCTCGGCCAGGACCGCGCCGGCGCCCCACAGGTCCTCCGCCGCGGGGCGCAACGAGCCGTCCGGCCAGCGTTCGCCGGCCGCGACCACCGCGACCGCGCCCGGGCGGTCCCGCAACCAGCGGCCGACCGCCGCCGCGTTGCGCAGCGACGCCGCCACCACCGTGACCCCGGTGGTGGCCAGGCCGTGGGCGACCGTGGCGCCGTTCGGGGACGGCAGGACGAGGCGCTGCGGCAGCGTTCCCGCCGCCGCGGCGCGGAGCACCGTGGCCGGCGACAGGCTGATGTCGCCGGCGCCGGCGCCGGCGCCGGCGCCGGCGCCG